>JAFAHT010000121.1 GCA_019237095.1 Planctomycetaceae bacterium | reverse complement strand
GTCGAGGTCGTAGCCGAATGCCCCCTCCACGTAATTCTTGATCTGCTCCTTGCTCTGCCCGGTGCGGGCGAGGAAGACCGCCGAGGCGACCGCCTGCGCCCCCTTGATCCCCTCGGGGTGGTCGTGCGTCACCTCGGCACTCCGCTGTGCCTGCGACAACACGTCGTCCAGGGTGGGCGCAGGCAAACCCGACCGGGATGACCCGCATGGCCGAGCCGTTGCCCCAACTGTTGTAGGGGCGGAGTTCCGGGGACACCATACCTAACTCCGAAAAATTAAGTATGGTGTCCCCGGAACTCTCGGCCATAAGCCGCAAGGCCCGCCCCCTTTCGCAAGGGGGGAGAATGGCGCAACGACATCGGGATGAAATCGCAGCTTGTGCAAGACAACTTTTCACCAGCCTGGTCCGCGGCAGTGGATTGGAGATCCAGGAAAGTCGTCCCTGGCCTGCTGCCCGCTTGAAGATGACTGCGTGCGGTTTATCCTGATTTTCATGAAGCCCAACTTTCCCGATCATGGTGAGGAGCCTGCCGATGCCTCTGGCGTTCGATCCCCTCTATCTTCTGCTCATGCTGCCGGGGATGGCCGTGGCCGGCTGGGCCCAGACCCGCATCGCCTCGGCCTACCGCGAGGGATCTCGCTATCGCGTCTCGTCGGGCGTCACGGGAGCCAAGGCGGCCGCCACGATCATGCGTGCGGCAGGCGTTGGCAACGTCCCGATCGAGCCGGTCGCGGGCCAGTTGACTGATCATTACGATCCGTCCAAGAAGATCTTGAGACTATCGGCGGACAACTATCAGGACAGCTCGCTGGCCGCCGTGGGCGTGGCCGCTCACGAGGCCGGCCATGCCATTCAGGACGCCAGCCACTACCCACTCCTCGTGGTTCGCAACCTGATCGTGCCACTGGCCGGCTTTGGATCGAACATCGCGTTCACGGCGCTCTTGGCCGGTGTCATCTTCCAGTCCATGACGCTGGTGTGGGTGGGGATCCTACTCTTCTCGACCGTGGTCGTTTTCCAGCTCGTCAACCTGCCGGTCGAGTTCGATGCCAGCCGCCGGGCGCGCGAACAGTTGAAGCTCACGGGGTTGATCACCCCCGCGGAGGACCAGGTCGTTGGCAGGGTACTCGGCGCGGCGGCCATGACCTATGTGGCTGCAACGCTGACCAGCATCCTTCAGCTTCTCTTCTTCGTGATCCGGGCACGCGGCTTCCGGCGTCGCCAGGACGACACTTATGTCTGATCGCCGTCGTGGCCCAGGCTGGGCAACTCATCGGGGCTGCTCGGCACTGGCCCCGGTACCCTCGGTGGCGGGCGTGGCCGGGGTCTTTTCTTCCTTGTCAACGGGTTTGTCGAAGATGATGATGTGCTGCCAGGGGAGGAACTCGAGAGAGGTCACGAAGGCAAAACCTTGGGGCTCGACCTCGCGGCGAACTTGCTTGAGCGTCATCTTGTGCTCGGGCTTGATGGGAACCTCCGGGGCCTCGCCGCGAAACTCGACGAGGACCAGCCGTCCGCCAGGACGCAGCGCCTTGCGAAGACCGCGGAGGGTCGTCTCGGGGTCGGTGCATTCGTGATAAACGTCGACCATGAGAATCAGGTCAACCTTGCCGTCGGGCAGCATTGAGTTCTTCGAGGAGCAGAGCAGCGGCTTGATGTTGTACACTCTGGCGGCCTGGGCGTTCTGCTTGAGCAGCTGGATCATCTCGGGTTGCACGTCCGTGGCCAGGACGGTTCCCCCAGGCCCGACCCGCCGGGCCAAGCGAAGACTGTGATATCCGGCGCCCGCCCCCACGTCGGCCACGGTCGCGCCGGGAGGGATCTTGAGCGCATCGAGCATGGCCTCGGGCTGCTCCTCATCGACCCTGGTCTCCCGGAAGAGCCAGTCTGCACCCTGCCAGGACATGACGTCGGCGATGGGCCGGCCCATGTAGAATCCGGGCCGGTCGCGCCGGGCCTTGGGCCGCGGGGTTGTCCGGGTCTTCTTCGTCCCGGAATGCTCAGGAGCGGCGCCGGGTTTCGGCTTGGCAGGCGCGGGGACGTCGGCCTGCTGGGCGCTAAGTTCACCGGCGGATGCCAGCAGGACCGCCAGGATCAGCGCGACGAAACGGGTGGCGAATCCCGCGCGAACCCTCGGCATGGTGAGCTCCTTTGGATCTTCAGTCGAGCCTCGAACGGGTGCGCGTGTCTTGTCCTGCAGCCGTCATACTCAGTCGGCAAACGCAAAGCGCAGGATGCAATAGAGGGCCTGGAAACCGTCCTTGACCCCGATCTTCTTACCCTCGTGATAGGTCCGGCCATGGTAGGACACCGGAATCTCGTAGATGCGGCAGAGTCGTCGCCGGCCACTCTCGTCGGCGAGCGTGAACCGGGCCACCTTGGCCGTCACCTCGGGCTCGAAGCCGAACCGGTTGCTGCGCAGCGTGATGCCTTGAATGATCTCGCGGCGGAAAAGCTTGTAACAGACCTCCATGTCGGTGAGGTTCAAATTTGTGAACATGTTCGACAGCATGGTCAATCCCTTGTTGGCCACCGAATGCCAGAAATAAAGCACGCGGTGGGTCTCGCCGACGAATCGCGACCCGAACACGACGTCTGCCTTACCCTCGACGATTGGTTG
>JAFAHT010000448.1 GCA_019237095.1 Planctomycetaceae bacterium | reverse complement strand
GACCTGCCCTACCGTGATCGCGTCGAGCAACTGAGTATCGGAAAGCCAGCCCCAGCGATGCACCAGGTCATTGCGGAGAAATGCAATCAATACGTAACCGCTGCCGAAGAGTACCGAGCCAACCTTCAAGAAGAAGAGAAACAGAGGTGCCAGGCCAACCGGGGCTGCCGCACTCGTTGCTACTCCTGCAGCCGTCGCGGTCGAGGGCGCGATGGTCAGTATGCAAGGGACCGTCAGTTCTTCGGTCCTCCGTCGCCAATCGCCCGCGACGCGAAACAGGATAGCCAAAACCCCGCCTCCGAAGAGCACGAGAAGTTCATTGAGCCCGGCTCCATTCGTGGCAATGCCCAGAACTGCGATCAGGGCGAGCTCGCCGCGACGGAGGGCTTTCGAGCCCAGCCGCCAGATCGCCTGAACAATGATGGCGATGACGACTGGCTTGACGCCGTAGAGCAGGTGGATGACTTCGGGTCGGCTGCCATAGCGAACATAGGCCCAGGCCAGGGCAAGCACGATGAGAGCAGCGGGTAAGATGAACGCCAGGCCGGCGACAATCAGTCCCGCCCACCGTGCCTGCTTCCACCCGATGTGAATGGCCATTTCGGTCGAGTTCGGTCCGGGGATGAGATTGGTCGCTCCCAAGAGATCGAGAAACTCTTCACGGGTCAACCAGCGCTTGCGGCGAACGACCTCATGCTCGATCAGCGCGATGTGCGCGGCGGGACCACCAAAAGCAGTGGCGCCAAGTCGAAGAAACAGGAGGGCCAGGTCGTAGATCGACGCCTTGTCGTTCTGAACCGGTCGCGATTCCGCGATCGGTCCGGGCTCGCCGGCTTCCCGAGCAAGTGTCATGGGGCCGATACTCCGATCAGGCGCCGGCATGGGTGCTAGCGCTCGTGGCAGGGAGTGATGCCCGTCTACCGTGGTGGCAAGACGGGCTGTACGAAGGGTTCAAAATCATTAGGATGACGACAGCCAAGAACCACACCAGCGTGCCCAGACCCAACAAGCCGAACTGCCCAACCCAGGTTTCGCCAAGTAATGCACCCAGGTCAACCCCACAGGAACTGTGGCGACGGCCCTGGCTGCTCTCAGATGACCCCGCCGCACCAACCAGGGCGGCACGAATAGGATGGAAGGCAGCCAGAGCACGTAATAGTGGCTCCAGGCCACCGGGGAAATCAGGACGGTCCCCAGACAGGCCAGGCCATAGGTCGCGGCCTGACCTAACGGATTGCCCCGCGTTCCCCTCGCCAGCCCAACGACCATCAGCAAGGTCAGCACGATCGCCTGAACACCCTGCACCGCTCGGTGTGTGACGCGATCGACATGCCGCCGCTCGGCGGTCGCCGTGACGGAGGCCAGCCACCGCTCATGGGCCGCCTGGTTGGTTGGGGAATCTGCACCGTTAGTCGCCCAGCCGCGAACCCTGTCGGCGAGCAGGTGGGCCGCATTGCTGAAACTCTGGTTGCTAGCGTTATCGATCTCGACACAAGCCTCGCGGGCCATGTCCGGGCTGGCTGCTACTTTCCGGCTCCAGGTGTGGAGATGGTGCAGGTTCTGACTCCAGCCGATGCAAGCCGCTGGGATGGCGAGGGTGAACAGGAACACGCCCAACGCCAGGCCGAGGGTGACAGAGCCAGCCCGGCCCAGCGACCGCGGCGAGCGGACCGGTGCCTGGGCCGCCGCCCAGCGTTGCAACACGAGGAAGGCGACGGGTAACGCCGGGATCAACTTCACCACGATCGGCCAGCCCAGCACGACACCCCCGAGGCACCAGATCGGCCATGATCGGCCGCTTAGCGTCAGGCGAAAGCCGAGCAGCAGCGGATAGACCAGGGCGATCCCGACTTGGCCACGTTGCAGGCATTCCAGTACCGGTAAGAGGACCGTCAAGCCCGCACACGCTCCGACCCAGAAAGCGAGACCGGGGCCAGTTCCAGGCTCATCAGCGTCGGAGGCTACTAGGAGTGTCCAGAGGCGTCGAGACTCGCTGTAGCAGCCAAACGCCAAGACAACGCTGATAATGTACCAGACGACAACCTGGGACTTGAAATCCACGGCCGCGAGCGGTGAAACGAGCAGGGCGAACAGAGGGGGGTAAAGGTAGTACCAGCCGCGTGGGTTGGTGACTTCATACGGTTCACGCCCGTCGAAGAAGGCTGCACCGGCCTCGGTGTAGACCGTGAGATCGGTCCGGTGGAAATCAGCGTGGCTGGGATGAGTCTGACCGCGTTCGCGGACATCGATCCAGCCCCAGATGGTCAGGCCAATAACCAGAGTCACGGCTGCAAACCGGACTTCAGCGGTGGGACGGGAATAACCCCACCAGCTCCTGGCCCGTCGTATTCGTGGCCGGTGGCCTGACGGTCCACCTGTTTCAACCCTGTCGCCATCCATTGCGCTGGCCTTCCCTATGTTCAGAGCTGGATCAATACCTACCCATCTTCGACGATGTAGCGAACTCTCTTGAGGGTGTCTTAGAGGATGGAGCCCTACGACTTTCGCCCATACCGTTTGGGCCGGTCAGGCAGATGTTCACAGGTGTACTTATTCCCCTAGCGCTCGCCAGTTGGTGCGCCAGGGCGGGGGTGTGGCGGCCCCTCTTGCCGGACAGGGCCGTCCCGGCTGGCCGATGGCCGCGCACCAACTGGCGAGTGCCTACCAAAGTTTCCAGTTGGGCGCGCTGAGCGAGCGTCAGAGAAACAGTCTCCGCAAAAGGGAACGGCATACGTGACATCCATGATGTTATGGTCCGAAGGAGTTGTCCGTAACGATATCGACTAAATCCCCATAAAGATCGCAGTTTGTCTAGAGCACTGGGAACTAGTAGCCCAAATACGAAATGGACATCTGGGGCTCCTCTCCGGCAGCGACGTTTACGGGCTCATGCCCTACGCGGCGGCCAACAAATCCGTCGTCTCGCAGTGAATCCGCTCTAGAGCGCGTACTCCCGGCGTCGAAAGAAAATAACGAATTGCAGGATCAGGCTGTTTTTGCGAGCCGAAGCAAACCGGAGGCGATTTCACTCGGGTCCACTGCCTGAGAATTCCGGATCAAGGAGGAAAAACCATGCAAAACCGTATCGTGCTCATGTCGATCGGTCTCTCCGGGCTGACCCTCATCGCCAATGGGTCGGAGAGGCAACCGCCACGAGCTGAGGCGTTACCGGCCCCCAAGTATTCGATCACGCTCGGTGCCCGCGACGCGTGCGTCACCCCGTGCACGAGCAACCGGGCGCGCGCCGACGGCGGCATCATCGACGTTCAAACGCCTTCGGCCAATACCATCACCGTCGCGATGACCGGGACCCCGGCGGCTGATAGTTACCTCGGCTGCACATCCACGGCCACGCAGACGTTTCGGCTCGTCCAGGAGTTCGAGGTGACCTGCTCCGACTCGGCGATCAGAACCGTCTCGTGGACGCTGGATAGCACTCTGGCCGGCTATGTTCGAAGCGTCCGGAACGCGGGGGCTTGCGCGCGCCTGGCCGACGTTTCCGTGATCCCATCCGGCGAGGCCGGACCGCCTTTGGCGCTCTCCCACCCGCCGCTGTGCGTCTCGGGGACGCAGGGGCAGCTTTGCAACCAGCACCTGCCGCCGGTCCAGGGGCCGCCGATGCCGGTGGGGCGCTACACCTTGGTCGCCGAGTTCGTGCTCGACACGACGGCCAGCGGGGTTTGCAACGCCCATGCCGTTGCCGATTTCTCACCCGACACGAGCCTTCCCGCCGACTGGGTGCGGGTGCGTGATCCGTTTCAGGGCGCCTCCAAGAAATCATTCGGTTTCACGCTGGTCCTGACGGCCGGTCCGCCCGCCGCCATTTCCTCCGCTGCGGCCAGGCCACTGCCGCCGGAGGCCGTTCGCCGAACCGCTCTCGTGCCCGGCAAGTAGCCGCCATGGGCGTAATCTGATTCCTCGATACCGGGAGATTGGCGGCATGGTCAGGGTCACCTGGGTCGTCTCACCCCGGGCGTTGCCCTGGGAAGCCAATGGAGTCAGACCGAGTCCTTAGCTAACTAAAAGTAGAAGTTTCGGGGACACCATACTTAATTCTTGACCGGCTGTCCTAGTGGAGTTCCGGGGACACTATACCTGACTGCTTGGGCCACTACTAACGAGGAGACGGAAGCCAATGGAGTCAGACCGAGTTTTTAGCTAACTAAAAACTCGGTCTGACCTTGCGCCAAGAAGCTCGGGAAAGGAGAATCAGCAATGTGAAACCTTCATTGGAACCCTGCGGTTAACCAATCCCGCCCGGCAGCGCCGGGCCAGCAGCCGGAAGCGAGTCTTGCGCGGTGCGGGTGACTTCCACTGCGAAGCGTAGCCAGCGAGATCAAACGCTGTGTGATTGAGCCCCGAAATTGAAACTCGTAGTGAGCCTTCGTCTTGGTCAGACGCGGGGGCCGAGCCAGGCAACTAACTCTTCGTCCACTCCGGCCTGCCTGGTCACGCCGGGGTCGGAGGAACATGGCGAATGATCATTAGGGTTCCCCGGGAACTTCGGAGACCTTGCCGTCTCCATCGTACCTGCCGGCAGGAGAACCGGGTTAAAAACTCCAGGTTGATC
Organism: Planctomycetaceae bacterium; assembly: GCA_019237095.1. GTDB lineage: Bacteria > Planctomycetota > Planctomycetia > Isosphaerales > Isosphaeraceae > Aquisphaera. The sequence continues at coordinate 4,270 of JAFAHT010000448.1, read as the reverse complement.
CACAGCTAACCCGCATTTCTCACCCATATAATTCGGAGTAATTTGAACGAACATTTCTGAGTCGCAGGGATGCACACGTTGGCACAGGAGGATGCCGAGTCCCATTTTCTCGGATCGAAGTCCCTGCGAGAACCCCATTCAACCTTGCTGCGGTCCAAGATCGGCCTTCTCGGCGCGAACTCCGAACGCTGAGCCACCGTCCGAGGGCGCATGGTGCTGGCTGGAATGGCGTCGCCGACAAGACTCCGCTTGGCCTTTTCTATGGCGGTGGGTTCCAGCAGCTCCTGGCCGAGGCGATCGGCGTGCTGACGAATCTCGTCTTCGTCTTCTCTGCTGCGTTCATTTTCTTCAAAATCGTCGATGTGGTCTGGGGCAACCGCGTGACCGCCAAGGACGAGATCGCCGGCCTGGACATCACCGAGATGGGTACGCCTGGGTACGTCAACGAGGATTCCGTGATCGAGCAGAACGCCGCCCAGGATCACTTCACGACCTTCGGCCCCGGCGTTCCCATGAAGCGGCGCGCGTCGATCAACGCGAGAGAGAGGAAGAATGTTTCCGTCTCCCACTCGTGAGCTGGTGATCGAGAGAGGAAAATCATCCGCGCCCCGGCCGTGCTCACGCGCGGCCGGGGCGATTTGAGTTTGGAGGATTGCGGCCCCGGGTGTAGTCGGCCGGAACAGCTTCCATCGTGGAGGTCGCCGCGCTTGGGATGGAGCCTTGGGCAACCATCGATGACTCAGCGTGAATGGTTCAATTAAGAACACCGTCTCGAGAAGCACCGATCATGAAGCGAGAGGAGAAATGAGGACCTGAATTCGGGACGGCCAGCCTCCTACCGAGCCAGGATGATTGAATGGCTCGCCAGGAGGCTCGCCGTCCCAAGAGAATTCCGCCCCTTTTCAAGTGGGCGCGGAAGTTAGCGCCGCCAGTTCTCTGTCCTTGGCTCAACTCATGAGTTGTCCCCAAGACCTCGAGGGTTTGTTCGATCCCGGCCGGCATTCCAGACCGGGTCCTGGTCTCACTACCTCATTAGCAGCCAGGGTCTTGCGAGTGGCAAGTTGTCCCGTCCAGTTGTCCAGTCGCGACGCATCAGGCCCTCGGTCGTTGCATTCTTCGAGGTGTTGCTACCCGAATCCATGCGAGTTCCAACGTATGCAGGCGTGTCTTCCGCAGGCTGGGGCAAAGTCCTTGGTTCAAAGACGACGTCCGGACGATCGGCAGGCTGGGGCGAAGTCCTTGGTTCAGAGACGACGTCCGGACGATTGCCCTCGTAGCCGAGCCTTGCGATCTTGCGTGGCTCGGAGGAGATATTGGTGTCGGTGTCGGCTGCCTTGGCGACGAATTCCAGCGGAACCCTGAACGTCGCGGTGGACGCTGTCGGCCCGGAAAGACCGATGACCTCGAAGGCCACCGTCGTGGCCTTCTCTGGAACCTTCGCGAGACCAATGCTCAGGACCAGGGACGAAGGCTCGTTACCTGTGTCGGTCGGATCGGGATGGAGTGGACGCGAGAACCAGGGCTCTCGCGGGGCATTGGAGTGATAAAAAGTGGCGCTCGCGGTAAGCCTCGAGGCGTCGACGGCGTTTCCGGCATTATCGAGAGGGAAGACCCGCACTCCGGTCCGGTAGAAAAAGACCTCGAACCGGTACCCCTCGGCGGCGACAAGGATCCCGCCCCGCTTGGGATGGGAGAATTTCGTCTCCTCCTCGGCGCCGACGAGCCTTGCCCGGTCCAGACCAGCCAGGCCTGTCAGAAGACTTCCCACGACCACAATGATTTTCAGTACTCGACCCATGATAATCCCTCCTTATAGAAGTACGTAAGGTCATCCATGGAGTCGAAACGCCCGGTTGGCGGGGGCGCGATGGGGTCAGGAGTAAATAGCAAGATACCTTAGACATTTCTACGTCAGTTCCCCGTCTATTGTTCAATAGTTCCGAGACACGACCTCAGGGGCAGACGAAAACGACACTTCCGGTACGGGGATCACGCCAACCCAACGATTCGTGATTGATCGGAGATCAGATAAAAGCAGCCTTCTGCGACACGGCCAGGGTCTCGGCCATCGAATTGAACGGCATGGAACTCGACTCATCCCCCGGGGGCAGCAGGGCTACCACGCGGGAGCGGTTTATACTTGCCTGAAGCTCTCCGGACGAACTGGTGATTCTCGGGAGAGACAGCCTTGCAAGGTCTGAAAGGACGTCGAGCAAGGCGACTGCTCAGATACCTGAACCGACAGTGATAACGAGCAAGGATGTGCGTCCTGGCAGCAGCCAATCCTGAAACGTTGGGAACGTGGATGAAAGACATAATTCATAAAAAGCAAAGCTCGTGCCACAGTGGTATTTCCTGTCCCAAACCAATACCCTGGAATAACTTACATCTCTAATGTAGTTGATCAGCGAGGCCGCGATGGCAGCGAGTTCGCGCATTATGCGGCGCGCGCCGTGCAGAAATGTACGACCCGAGAGACGGCAGGCGTGAGAGGCGACCAATCTATCCGCAGCGCCCCCGTTTTATGGCGAGACCCCCGTATGAACGGGAAACCAGAAGCGAGCTTTCGCAAAGCCATGTCAAAGACCAAGACGCTTCCGCTTGCGGTAGAGTGTACTCGGGTTGATCTTCAAGACAAAAGCGGCCTCCTCAAGGCTGGAGGTGTTTCGCAGAACCCGCCTTACGTGCTCGTCCTCCAGCGCCTCCAGGCTGACTCTCCTGCCTACTTCGATAGGTTCATCAGCACGAGCCAGAGCTTGCCCGATCCGCTCCGGAAGGGCTGCAAGCTTCACTTCAGGCCCCGTGCCCAGGATCGCGATGCGTTCGATCGCATTGCGAAGCTCGCAAAGATTCCCAGGCCAGGTATGTTGAACCAGGGCTTCGCGTGCCTCCGGTGAATAGCCCGTGAAACGACTTCCAGTCTGGCGGGCGAAGAACGCCAGAAAGGGGTCGGCCAGGGCGCAGAGGTCGCAGCGATGCCGGAGCGGCGGGAGTGTCAGCTCGATCACATGGAGCCGGTAGAGGAGGTCCTGGCGGAACGCTCCCGAGGCAACCGCTGCTTCCAGGTCGTGGCTGGTCGCGGCCATGATTCGAACGTCGGCCGAGCGGTTCACTGCTTCGCTAACTCTCTCAAAGTTTTGGTCCTGGAGGAACCGCAGCAGCTTGAGCTGGAGTACCGGGGGTAGGGCGCCGACCTCGTCGAGGAACAACGTCCCGCCCTCGGCGGCAGCGATCTTGCCGGCACTGTCGCAGAGAGCAGCGGGGAAAGCCTCCCGGACAGACATGGCCGAACAGTTCGCTTCCCAGAAGCTCGTGGCTCGGATCTGGGCAGCTCATGGAGACAAACGGCCCGTCGGACCGTTTGCTCCAGGCGTGAATGGTGCGAGCGAGCGTCCGCTTGCCGGTTCCTTTCTCGCCTCGGATCAGGAGGGACGCGTCGGAAGGAGCCGCGATGCGGGCCTGGGCCATCGTGCGCCGGACTTGGAGGTCGGGGCTTTCCATCTCACTCTCGGGATCTTCGGCTCCCCATGCGCCCTCGAGGTCAGTGACTTGATCACCTGGCCCACCGTGGCGAATCAGACGCTCGATGACGGCAGGGACCTGATCGGGAGGCGACAGTTCCCGGGCGCATCACCGAACGACCCACGCCCGAGCGCCCTGACCGCCGACGCGATGTTTGGGTTCGCGGTCATGGCGGCCCCTGCGAGTCGCGGCTGGATCGTGCCTAACTCCTACCAGCTCGACCAGCTCATTTTCAAGCTGGAGCGGGAACTGGACACTGTGCAGACCGACCACATCGACTTCGGGTTCCGCTCGGTCAGTATGTACGGCATGGACTATCGCTACACGACGGCCGGCGGCTGGTTCAGCGACCAACTGCTCAGACACAACAGCCTTTACGGGTACGATCCCGTAGAGCAGTACTTCGAGATCTATATCCCGAGGATCTGGCAGGGAATGGTGATTCGAGTTGGCCGCTGGATCGCGTGCCCGGACATCGAGGTGCAGTCCGCCGGAGGCACGCCCCCCAAGAGAATTCTGCCCCTTTTCAGGTGGGTGCCGTACTAAGCTGGCGAGTGACCCCAGAGGTGGGGGCACTCGCCTGTCGAGAAGTGGAGGCCGGTGCCTCGCGGGAGCCCCGACGCTCGGGGTGTATTTGGATCGCAACTCAGGCGTGAGCCGCGAAGATCGGCTGGCTGGGAGTGCCGTTCTCGCGACCGTTGCCGTTGGTGAGGGCTCCCACGGCCAGCGCCGTCTCTCCGTGCTGGCT
>JAFAHT010000019.1 GCA_019237095.1 Planctomycetaceae bacterium | reverse complement strand
GTGAGCAGCGGACGTTGCGGCGCATCTGCCGGGGGCTGCCGCGATTGCGAGCCCACCGGCGAATCGTGGAGGAGATCTACCGCCGGTTCGACCGCCGGTGTCGCACCGAGACGGCCCTGACGAAGCTGGCTCGGCTGCGGATTCAGGCCGGCCGCTGCAAAGGGCTGGGGCCGATCTTCAAGAAGCTTCATTCCTCCGACCTGGAGAAGGCGCTGACCTTCCTGGACGATCGCCTGCTCGGTTCGACCTCCAATGCGGTGGCACGGGGCAACCGCCGGCATCGCACGATGCAGAAGACGGTGTATCGAGTGCGCACTCGAGCGACGATCGGCGGTCGGATCGCGCTGGACATGTTTCGCGAGGCCCAAGGTCCCTCCCGCGAGCAAACGATGAAGGCCCTCCACCACACCAGGAGGCGCTGAGTCCCGGTGGTGGTGCTAAAGTCTCAAAAAAGACCTCAATGATATTGACGAGAAGGGAAAAAAGGACGCCACTGATATTGACGGTAAGGGGACCATCGGCGAATCGACCTGATTGCCACGAACGGGCTCGGTCGATCGATTCGGTGCGGGAGGACGTGCGCTGGACTTATGCGGTGCACGAGCCGATCTTGCCGGCCTTGCGGCGGGTGAATGTCCCGGTGCGGTGGACCGAGGTGACGGTGCGGCGCATACCGGCTACACCGACCCGGCGCTGCGGGAACGCAAGCTTCAGCTCGATTGCAAGATCCTCGAGGCCGAGCTGGCCGAGCGGTCGGACGACCCGTTCGTGCTCTTCAACCCGGGCGATCGCCGTCGAGCGGCGAGACTGGCCGACCGCCCTGGGCCATCTCCAGCGCAGCCTGCGCGGATCGGCCCCCACCGATTCCATCGTGCGCAAGCTCTTCGCCCTGATCGCCCGCTGCCACCAGATGCTCGGAGAGCTTCCGTCGGCTCTGAACGCGTGTTCCGAGGGCCTACGCATGGACCCCGACGACGCCGAGCTGCATTTCCGCAAAGCCGTCCTGCACCGCAAGGCGGGCCAGCCGGCCGAGGCCGAAGCCGGCTGGCGGCGGATCTTGACGCTCAAGCGCCCGACGAGTTCTGCAGCGTCGACCAGGGCATCTACGGCTACCTCACCCTGCGCAGTCCGCCGTCCTGGCCGAGGAACGCGGCGACCAGACCGAGGCCCGGCGGCTCTGGAGGCTGGTCCTCGACGCGTGTCCCGGCGATACCGAGGCCATGTCGCGAGGGGAAACGTAACGGTAAGTCGAGGAGCTTGCCGCCACACTTGGTCAGCCCGACACCCTCAGCGTCAGCCAGGGAGGTTTCAAGAGACACCGACAATCCCGCTCCGACGATGAAACGGCCCGGCGGAGGAGGCCGCGGTCTGCGGGCAAGGCACTAGAATATCGATGGCGCCGGGAATGACCTCGATGGTCCAGCCGCGTGCCGGCTCCTGCTGGTGGTCCGATCCGGCTCGGCCATCCCCCGCCGCGCCGTCCCCGGGTGGAAGCAGAAAGCCCGCGGGATCGCCGTCAAGCTGGACAGGAATCGCCTCGTTCGAGGTGAGAGTCAGCCGCCGAAACCGGCGATGGTAGACGCTGGGATGATCGAGATGGGTGCCGCAGAAGACGCGCCAAAGATAGTAAAGCGCCTGGAACGGACCGGGATCTCGGAAAACGACCAGGTCGAGCAGCCCGTCGTCCTGGCTGGCCTGGGGTGCAAACGGCAGGCCCAGAGCATAACGCGGCAAGTTGAAGACAAAGACCGTGGTTCCGCGCAGGGTTTCCTCGCGCCCGGAGTCCTCGATCGCCACGTTGATGTGCGGAAACCGATAAAACAAGCTCGAACGCAGGATCGGCTCGACGTAAGCTGCCCGATGCGTGTGCTTGACCCTGCCCGAACGAGTGGTCCGGGCCCGATGATGCCGGGTCACGACGTCGGCGTCAAAGCCAAACCCGGCCATCAGAAGGAATCGCCGGCCGGCGGCGTTTCCCAGGTCGGCCCGGAGCACCTGCCCGGCGGCTATGTTCCGGGCCAACGCGGCGGTATTGCGTCGCAATTCAAAATGCTGAGCGGCGAGGTTCTCGGTTCCGGCCGGCAGTACGGTGACCGGTACCTTGGGTTGCTCGTTGACCAGTGCCGAGACCGTTCCATCGCCGCCCACGGCCACCAAGCAGCGGCACCCCGGGCGCGATTCCGCCTCGGCCACCAGCGTCTGCCGTTCGACAGGAGTCCAGGCGACCTCGGTACCGAAGCCCAGTTTCGCGAGCTTGCCAACCAAGCGTCGAACCAGGAGGTTGTTGCCACCGGTCCCGGAACTCCGGTTGGCGACGATCCCCACCCAAGGTTCACCGACCGCGAAGGGCAGATTGACTGGACGTCCGTTGACATGCCCGTTAAGGCTTGGAGACAACTCACCCTCCGAAAATCCCGCCGCGATGTCGCCCGGTAGCGATGGTTTCATTCTTCTACCCGACCACTGTTCCTTCAAGACGGAATTGCTGAAGGCCATTTTGATGAAGAAACGAGGTAGCTCCAGAAAACTCTCTGAGAACAATGCATGCTAGGCCATGACAGCGACAACGTCAATCGGCAAGGGAAATATGGCTCCCCTCAAAGCGGCCCGATGCCGGCGGCGATCCGAAAAACGGAGCGAGCCGGAATGCCCCCATCGTGGAGTATTTCGGCTTGACTTGAAACTCGATCAATCGAATCTGAAGGAAACGGGGGTGCGCCAGGGGTTGGGGCTCGGGGGAGAGGCGCCGTTGCGCTGGCCTGGGGCTTCACTTCAGGGTCTGATGAAGGATGTTGACACTCGAATTGAGAGTCTTCTTGAACTCGGCGCGCAGGCTCGCCAGGCGTGCTCTCAACTGCTCATCCGTGGCCTTCAACGACTTGACCTCGTCCCTGGCCGCGTCGAGTGCTTTCTGGTCGGCAACCACCTCCGCCGCTCGCTCTGTCCTGCCTTGCTCAGCGTTTTGCACGGTTTGCTGAACCGTGGCAAGCTCATAGCGGACACTGGAAAGTCTCTCGGAAATGTTCGAAGCCAGTCGCTGAACGTCATTCTGGCGGGCGTTGATGACCGCGAGCTCTCGATCCATCTGCTCTTGCAACACATTGGTCTGGTTCTTGACCCGGACGATCTCATCCTGGGTATTCTTCACGTCACCCTGGAGCTTGGCAACTTTCTCGGTCAGCACAATCAGCGCCTGGTTGCCGTTACGGTTGAGTTGGGTGACTCCCGCCGTGAGCAACATCCAGACCAGCGATGCCAGCATGACCAGGACGACAAGAACCTTCCCCGCGGTGGACATCAGTCCTCTCCTGCCAGAAACTCAGAGGGAGAAACGCCGGCACAATGAAGTCACGCCGGGTGCAAAGCATCTCGAGTCCTATCGGCCAAGGAAGTTGCTGTTCAATGGCGGAAACCGATCGCGAATCGCGATTCCGGCATTCTGGTTGAACATACCCTAACCCGGCGGAGACTGTAGCATCATTCTTGGAGTTTTTTCGTCCCAGAACGGGCCTGATGCAGGGCCTTCGTGGTCTGTGCGCGATCGGGCGCCTGCTGATCCCGCTGCATGTCCAGGGCGATACGCTGGCGAATGTGTTCAGCCGTCCGCACTGA
>JAFAHT010000509.1 GCA_019237095.1 Planctomycetaceae bacterium | reverse complement strand
CGATCAGCACCCCATGAATCAGCTCGTAACAGTAAAGCTCATCGAAGTCGGTTGCCGCGTCGAACTCCTCGGGCGTCATGAGCATGCCGTTGGAGAGGCGACCCAGTCGAGCCGTATTCGGCCTACGAACGCGGGCGGTGCTCATGGATCGGACCTTTCCTCAATCTCGACAGGCGAGCCCTAGTACCTACCATTGAGCTGATCTCGCTCACTCCCCGCCGTTGGGATTCGGAGCGATCGACCCGGCCGGAACCGGAGGATCGAGCTCGAGCCTGGTCACGAGGATGACATCGATAAAGTGAGTCCGGTCATCCGGCTCGAGAACGATCGCCGTTCGACCGCCCCCGTAGGCGATCCATTCGGGGTGGCGGATAACGACCTGGAAACCGTCCGCAACGACAAGCGCAAACGGGCGGAATGGTACGGCCCGTATCACTTCCTGAAGGTTCTCAGCTCTCACTTCCCACCGCCTTCGTCTGCAAACCCCAGATGCTCGGAGATGATCTTGCGGGCCAAGGCCGCCAGCTCTTGTCCTCATCCGCGGCCATCTTCTTCGGGCTCCGCTTCGGTGCCATTGCCAAGTCCCCCGGATAGGTGCATTAACCGAATGCACTCAATCGCAAGTAGGCAATATCACTCCGTTTACTATCCTGGACGTCGGTCTGCGCACAGTCAATTTGTTGGCTTGAGTTAATATTTCTTCGTTGACAGGCCAAAGCACTCGGCTACAATGTGGACTGACCAGTCAGTCAGTACGAGAGAGTTACCCACGTATGCAAGAGCTCAATGGGAAGAAATCGAAGCGGTGCTGCTCGGACGAGGAGGTTCTCGCCCGCAAGGAGGAGATCCTGCAGACGGCGACCGAGCTATTTGCCGAGCAGGGGTTTTCCGATGCAATCACGCAGGTGCTGGCCGATCGGCTCCAGCTCGGCAAGGGAACGATCTACCGCCATTTTCCCAGCAAGCGCGATCTTTTCCTGGCCGCGGCGGATCGGGTGATGAGGAAGATGCAGGAGAAGATCCTGGCGAACATCGCCGGGGTCGAGGACGGTCTGGAGCAGGTGTCCCGGGGCATCATGGCATTCCTTTCGTTCTTCGCGGAGCATCCGGAATACGTGGAGCTGCTGATCCAGGAGCGGGCTCAGTTCAAGGACCGCAAGCGGCCCACGTACTTCGAGCATCGCGACGTGAACATCGTGCGCTGGCAAAAGCTCTACGCCCGGCTGATCGCCGAGGGCCGGGTCCGCGATTTGCCGGTGGAGCGGATTACCAACGTGGTGGGCAATTTGATCTACGGCACGATGTTCACAAATTACTTCATCGGGCCGGCAAAACCAGTAGAAGAGCAGGCGCAGGAGATCCTCGACATCGTTTTCCGGGGAATCCTCACCGAAGCGGAACTGGCGCGAATGGAAGCCGCCGGGACGGGGAATGTTACTCATCAAATCGTGGCCGCAACAGCGACGAACGCTCGGGGTCATTGAACCATTAGAGGCTCGGACACTCATGGACCGCCGCTTGTGTGCAGGGCTTTTGTTGCTCGCCGGCATGGCCGGGGTCGCCGGTTGCGGGCAAGCCAGCTCCCCGACCGCTCCGCCGCCACCGCCAGCAACGCAGGTCGTTTATGACACCCCGATCACGCAGGTCGTGACCGACTACGAGGATTTTCCTGGCCGGACCGACGCGATCTACACGGTCGAGGTCCGCGCGCGGGTCTCCGGATACTTGAAGCGTGTCTATTTCCACGATGGTCAGGAAGTGAGGAAGGACGAGCTGCTCTTCCTGATCGATCCGCGTCCGTTCAAGGCCACGCTGGACCGACAAAAAGGAGCACTTGAGCAGGCCGAAGCGCACGCCAAACGGCTGAATAACGAGTACCACCGTGCCAAGGTTCTCTTCGAGCAGGGACGGGCGATCAGCCGTGAGGAATTTGATCGCTACGCCTTCGATCACGCCGAGGCGGAGGCGGCACTCAGTACCGCCAGGGCCAACGTGGACCTGGCGCAACTCGATCTCGACTGGACGCAGGTCACGGCCGACCTGCCCGAGGGGATCACGGGCCGGCTCAGCCGTCGCATGGTCGATCCCGGCAACCTGGTCAAGGCCGATGACACGATGATGACGACGATCGTCAGCCAGGACCCGCTCTACGTCTACTTCGACGTCCACGAGCAGGCCATGCTGCGGATTCGCCGCTTGATCCAGGAAGGCAAGGTCAAGGCCAGGTCGGAGAAGGAGGTTTCCTTGCTGATCGGCCTGTCTGACGAGAAGGATCGTGAAGGCAACCCTGTCTATCCCCACCAGGGCATGGTGGACTTCACCGATAACCGTGTGGATGTGCAAACAGGCACCCTGAGGTTCCGGGCCAAGCTGTCGAACCCCGACCAGATGATCTCACCCGGACTCTTCGTCAAGGTGCGGCTGCCGATCGGCGAAGCTCATCCGGCGCTCATGATCCGCGAGCAATCCCTCCAGTCCGACCAGGGTCTCAAGAAGGTTCTCGTCCTCCGGTCCGAGGACGAAAATGGAAATCCCTATTCCCTCAAGGATGCCAAGGGCGAGCCAGTCCCCGCGTATAAAGCCGTCGCGGTCGATGTCGGCAACCCAGGCGTGCTACGCAATGGGTTCCGTGAGATCAGCCAGGGAATCAAGGAAGGAGACAAGGTGGTCGCCGTGGGCATGCAGAAGATTCGCCTGGGAAAGAACCCGGTCACCAAGGAAGACTACCTGGTCCTAGCCCGGCCGTTCGATCCCGAGCGGGACTCGTCGAGTCGCCCGGTTGCACGGCCAGCCGCCGATTCCGTCGGCGGTTCTCCCGTTGCCACAGCCGTGGCCACCGGAAAATCGCTCATCGGGGACACCGCGGCAGCGCTCGCGGTCCCGGCCGCCGGCAGCCCCGCCGGCCCGCCAAAACAGTCCTCTCAGAGACCTGGGCCAGCGCCCGCCCGCTCGGTAACACGCGCCGGCAACGATTCCGGATCCAGCGGCCGACGTGGGAGATGATGGGAACTTCCCTGCGGCCTGATCGCGAGTCCTCACTGTGTTCACTCGCTTCTTTATTGAACGGCCGATCTTCGCCTCGGTCCTGTCGATCGTGATCACGCTGGCCGGGGGGCTGGCGCTCCTGGCCTTGCCGATCGCCATGTTCCCTCAGATCGCGCCGCCCACAGTGTCGGTCACTTGCCAGTACCCCGGCGCCAGCGCGCAGGTCGTCGCCGAGACCATCGCCGCGCCCATCGAGCAGCAGGTCAACGGCGTCGAGAACATGATGTACATGTCGTCGGCCTGCACCAACGACGGCAACTATACGCTGATGGTGACCTTCAAGCAGGGCATCGACATGAACCTGGCCCAGGTGCTGGTGCAGAACCGGGTCTCGCTGGCCGTCCCACTGCTGCCGGACGTGATCAAGGCCACCGGCGTGACGACCAAGAAACGGTCTCCCGACATCCTCCTGACGATCGGCATCTACTCGCCCGTCGGCCGCTATGACCAGCTCTACCTGAGCAACTACGCCTACATGCGGATTCGCGACGAGATGGCGCGGCTGCCGGGCGTCACCGACGTGACCATGTTCGGCCAGCGCGATTACAGCATGCGCATCTGGCTTGATCCCGACAAGCTGGCGCAGCGGAACATGACGGCCGGCGACGTCGTGCTCGCGCTCCGCGAGCAGAATCTCCAGGTCGCAACCGGGCAGATCGGCCAGTCGCCGATCGTCCGCGGGCAACAAACCCAGGTCACCCTGAGCACGTTGGGCCGGCTGGTTGACCCCGACCAGTTTGAGAAGATCGTCGTGAAGACCACTGCCGACGGCAGGATGGTCCGGATCCGCGACGTGGGTTGGGTCGAGCTCGGCGCCAAGAACCAGGACATAAGCAGCTCGATCGGCACCGTTGACGAAAAAGGCGAGATGCACCTTTACCCGGTCGCCAACCTCGCCGTTTTCCAGCTTCCCGATGCCAACGCGCTGGAGACGGCCGATCTGGTCAAGGCCAAGATCGAGGAGCTCAAGAAAGACTTTCCCGAAGACGTGGACTACATGATCCGCTACGACACCACGCCGTTCATCCGCGAATCGATCCAGGAAGTGTTCAAGACACTGCTCGATTCGGTGATCCTGGTCGCCCTGGTGGTCTTGCTGTTCCTGCAAAACTGGAGATCGGCGCTGATCCCGCTGATCGCCGTGCCGGTGGCCATCATCGGCACCTTCGCGGTCATGGCGGCGTTCGGCTTCTCGCTCAACAACCTGACGCTCTTCGGGCTGGTGCTGGCGATCGGCATCGTGGTGGACGACGCGATCGTGGTGGTCGAGGCGGTCGAGCACCACATCGAGCACGGGATGGGGCCCAAGCAGGCGACATTGCAGGCGATGAGCGAGGTCTCGGCGCCTGTGATCGCGGTGGGCCTGGTGCTCTCGGCCGTGTTCATACCGTGCGCCTTCATCTCGGGGATCACGGGTCAGTTCTTCCGCCAGTTCGCGCTGACCATCGCCGCGTCGACGATCCTATCGACCATCAACTCACTGACCCTGAGCCCGGCGCTCTCGGCCCTGCTCTTGCGGCCCCGCGTGAAGGGTCAGTACCAGGCACTGCCGCGACTGGCGTTCGTGGCCCTGGGGTCATGGCAAGGCTACGTCCGGCTCGGCCCCTACCTGCTGCCTTTCGTCCGCAGTTCCGGGCTGATGGGCCGGGTTGCATCGGCCAGCCTCGTGCCCGAGGTGGGCAGCGGCTTCGCGTCCACGCCCGCGGTCGCGGCCGGCCTGGCGGGCGCACTGCTCGGCGGCCTCGCCGGCTGGGCGCTCAGCAAGCCGCTCAACCAGGCGCTCGGCCGGTTCTTCGACCTCTTCAATCGTGGCTTCACGGCAACTGCCGGCCTCTATTCCCGCCTGGTCAGCGGCATGCTGCGGGTCTTCGTCCTGGTCTTCCTGGTCTACGCCGGCCTACTGTTTCTGACCTATGGAAAGTTCCTCGGCACTCCGCGCGGCTTCATCCCCGCGCAGGATATGGGCTACATGCTGGTCAACATCCAGCTTCCCGATTCGGCCTCGCTCGAACGGACCGAGAGGGTCATCCAGCAAATCAATGAAATCGCCTGCAGGGCTCCCGGCGTGTCGGCCACCGTGGGAATCTCGGGCCAGTCGTTGGTCTTGAACGCGTACGGGTCGAACTTCGGCACGATGATCATCACCCTCGATGAATTCAAGAACCGGCCTGCTCCCGGAGGGCTCGCGGTCGCGGTCGAGAACTGGGTGCGCCGGCGGCTGGGCCTGAAGGAGAAGCCTCCCGTGCCCGACCTCTATTACGAAGTCATCATGAATAAGCTGCGAGGTCAATTCAGCCGGGCCATTCCCGAGGCCAACATCGCCCTCTTCGGGCCCCCGCCCCTCCGGGGCGTGGGTCGTGCCGGTGGCTGGATGTTGATGATCGAGGATCGCGGCGACCTGGGCTCGACGGCGCTCCAGAAAGAAGTGGAGAACCTGGTAAGGCTGGGGAATGACGGAATCGACCTGAAAGGGATGCCGATCGTACGTGTGCCGACTGGGTCTGGCAAGACACCAGTGCCCGCCAGACAGTCCACCGTCCAGGGGCTGGCGTCGGTCTTCCGCGCCAACGTTCCGCAGGTCTTTCTCGACGTCGACCGCACCGCCTGCATGATCAAGGGCGTCGAGCTGGGGGATGTCTTCATGACCTTGCAGGCCTATCTCGGGTCGCTCTACGTCAACGACTTCAACCGGTTCGGCCGCACCTGGCAGGTGATCATCCAGGCCATGGCCAACTACCGCGACCAGAAAGACGACATCAACCGGCTTCAAATCCGGAACAAACGGGGAACGATGGTGCCCCTGGGCGCAGCTGCCTCGGTGCGCGAGATCAATGGGCCGCTGGTGCTCTCCCGTTACAACATGTACCCGGCCGCGTCGATCAATGGCAGCGCGGTCCCCGGGGTCAGCTCGGGCAGCGCCATCCGGGCAATGGAGGAGCTCTCCAACCGTGAGCTTCCCCAGTCGATGAGCTATGAGTGGACCGAGATGGCCTACCTCGAGCTTGCGGCGGGCAACACGGCGATCGTCGTCTTCGGCTTCTCGATCGTGATGGTCTTCCTGGTGCTGGCCGCCCAGTTCGAGAGCTGGGCCATGCCGCTGGCGGTCATCCTGTCGGTCCCGCTCTGCATGCTCAGCGCCCTCCTGGGCGTGACCAATGCCAAGCTCCTGGGCGCCAATAATATCAGCCTGGATATCAACATCTTCACCCAGATCGGCCTGGTGGTGCTGGTGGGCCTGGCCAGCAAGAACTCGATCTTGATCGTGCAGTT
>JAFAHT010000439.1 GCA_019237095.1 Planctomycetaceae bacterium | reverse complement strand
ACGGGATCGAGCGGTAGCGGCGTGGACCGGAAGGGAAGCGTCAGCAGCAAGTGGCCGTTCTCTTGTTTGAGGGTGAGCCGCAGGGCGCCAGGCTCCGGTCCCGCCTCGTATCGGCCGGTGTACGCGTCGAGGGCTTCGGGTGTCAATGTGATGATGTCGGGATGCTTCAGATCATCGGCCGTCGGCGCGGGACGTTCGGGCAGGTTGCGCAGCCAGATGTTGCGGAACCGCACGCGATCGCCGTGATCCTGGAGCTGGATCGGGCCGCGCAGGACGGTTGGATCATAGGCAGTCGGCTCGAGCCATGAAGTCTGGCCCCATGGCTCCTCGTTGTTCTGGACCACGATGCCGTTGAGAAAGACGGTCAGGCGGGCCGGTTCCATAAGCTTGCCGGTCTCGTCAAACCGCGGCCTCCGGAAAGCGATATCGTAGCTCTGCCACTGGCCGGGCGGGCGGGCGGCGTTGAACAGCGGAGGATACTGCCCGTAAATCGCCCCGACCTGGCCGTCGGCGTAGGTATCGGCCTTGTAAGAATCGATGACCTGGATCTCGAACTGGCCCATCAGAAAGATCCCGCTGTTGCCTCGATCCTGGCCCTTGCCGATCGGCGGATCGGGCGCTGCCCACTCGACGTGCAGTTGAATGTCGCCGAACTCCGCCTTCGTTTGGATGGGCCCACTTCCCGGAACGACTTCCAGGTACCCATCCTTCGCTATCCAGCCCGCGGGCCCGCCCTCCGGGGTATGCCAGGCATCCAGCTTCGCTCCGTCAAACAGCACGACCGCGTCCTTCGGGGCCACGGACGCCGTCGCACTCGCAGCCGCGGGCTCGACAACCGGTGGCCTGGGGCGGTGTATGTCATGCTGCCTCCAGCGCGGCGGGGTGGGCAGATCACCGATCCTGCCAGCCGCCATGCCACCGACAAGTCCGCAAGTCAGGACCACTGAGACAAGACCGAACCGAACGCGTCGCGCGGCCATGGGCGTGGTTTCCCTCGGTGTTGAGTGCGAGTCAGTGAGCGAACACGAAGCAGATCATTCCCGTCGCCTCAAGAGGCGAGACCTGCGGCAGTAAGCGAGCTTCTCCGTAGTATAACCACTGCCTCCTGCTCAGTCGCATTGGCACAGTCGGCGACTTGGCGGTTCCAGCGGGCTCCCCTCTTGTGGTATCTTGGTACCGTTCGATATCTGAAAGAAAGTATACTATAGAGTCTGTTGCGGAATGAAGCGATCATTCACAACAAGAAATCATCGCACACGGAGGTCACGATGCGTCTTGCTCGAGGGATGATAACGGCGGCCTTGGTTATTGCATCAACGGTGTCGGAAGCAGCGCGACCGGCCCAGGTTCGTCAGACCGGCTCGCAACCCTCCGTGAAGTGGGTCGGGCAGGATGGGCACGACTACGTGGGGCCGAATAATCGGCCCGAGCCCAGCGAGATCCAGGACATGCACCTCGTCCTGAGCGGGCTCGATCCCCAGCGGGAGATCTCCTTTGTGGACGTGACGACGGGTGAGGGCGAGGGGGGCGACCAGTGGCAGTACAAGGCCCGGTCGTTCGCCTGGAAGGCCGAGCTCAAGCGGCCCATGGGCTCGCGCTCGGCCGACCTCTTCCTCGAGCCGGGCCACGTCGAGGCGCCTCGGAATTATCATGTCCTTTTCCATTATGATAACGTAACGACCCATGAGTTCGACGTCCACGGCCACAAGGTGGGCTGCGGCCTGCGCATGCCCGGCGCGGTACTGCAAGCCCGCTGGATGGGACAGGAAAAGCAGGATCGCGTCGGCGCGGGGCCATCGGTGGGGCCCGACGGGGTTGCGGACGTCCGGATTCGCCTGGCCGCTGTCTCGACCATGGTCCCGGTCAAGGCCATGCGCGTCGAGGGTCCGGGGGCGATGAAATGGGAGTCGGGCTCCAATCCCGAGCTTCTGCCCAGCGCCGAGTACTGGCCCGACCCCAGGAAACCCGGAGAGGGCGACCTCTTCTTTCAGCCCGATCGGGACTTGAAGGGGCAGAAGCTGAAGGTCCTGGTGCTTTACGCCAACGAGACACTCGACGCGGCCACGGTTACCGCCGGCCGGTGCGATCCCAAGGCGCGAATCCCCGAATCGCCCTTGCCGCGGATCACTGAGCTGTCCGCAACCGCCCGATGGGTCGGCCAGGATGGTCAAGACGTGACGGGCTCCGGCGATGTCCACGTCCGCCTTTCGAGACTGGCGCGGACGCCGGCAATCGCGGCGGCCGTCTTGACCGATTCGGTTCACGGGACATGGATCTACCGCGGAAGCGATCGCATCAAGCTCAACGTGTCCCAGGGGGATATCACGGGGCCGCTGGCGATTCGGCCCGGCGCGGACCGCGGCTCGATCGACGTCTTCTTTGCACCCTACCGCGACGAGGCTCGTTCGACCCTCACCCTGCGCCTGATCGACCCCGACGGCCGGATGTCCGTGGCCCGGTTCGACGGCGGCACGTGTGATCCCGGCCGCTGCGCTCCGCGACCTGCCGAGACCCACGTCGAGGCCAAGCCCGGCGACGACCTGAACGCCCTGGTGAACCAGTACGGGACGGTGAGCCTGGCGGAGGGGACCTACCGGCTGCTGAGCCCGCTGGTGCTGAACCGGCCGGTGACGCTCACCTCCGAAGGTAAGGCGACGCTGGTCTTCGCTCAGGCCGCGACCGACGCACCCTGGACGGCGGCCATCAAGATTCACAGCGGCCAGACCACCTGCAACGGTTTCGCGGTGCGGTTCGTGGGGCCAATTCGCTGGGACCAAGAGGTCAGCTACGGGCCGGCCGTGATTGGTACGACCGACAACAAGGACCAGGCTCACGCCGCGCTGAAGGTGAACATCGTCCTGACCCGGCTGGACCTGGAGATCCCACCGGCCGCGGACCCCTCGAAGTGGATCGACGCGCTGCGGCTGATCCGGCTGACCAATGCTCGAGGCGGCATGGTTGCCGGCAACATCCTTCGCGGCGGCCCGATCGAGTTTTTCGAAGGACCGTGGCATTTTCTCAATAACGATTTCCGGGGCACTCCCCCCGGGACCATCTCGCACGGCATCTTCGTCGGCCACGGCACGTACGACGCACTGGTTCGGGGCAACAGGGCCAAGCCGGTCCAGCCTGAGGGCAAGACCTGGCGGTTCCTCGTGCTGACCCACCGCGGCTCGGGCGATCGAGTCGAGGAGAACATCATCGAGGACATCGGTTCCCGGGAAAACGACACCATTCCTTCGTCCAACGAGCCGGAGATCATCCTGACGGAAGCCTATCACCTGACCTACGAAGGGCGAATTGCCGCACTCTCGGCCGACGGCCGCCTGATGCGAATTTATCGACCCCAGGGGCAGGAAACGGCCACCGGCGATGTTGTCTCGCTCTTGACGGGCCCGGCGGCCGGCCAGTTCCGGCGGATCGCCCAGATCATCGATACCGAGACCTACCTGGTGGATCCCCCTATTCCCAAGGGCACCGAGGTGGTCTCGATTGCCCACGGCTTCGTCGGCGCGAGCTTCCAGAAGAACCGGATCGACATCCGGAGCGGCCAGAAGTCCGCCGGCATGGTGCTGGTCGGCAACCACTTCGGCACCCGAGTGATCGGCAACCATCTGCTGGGAGGCGCCAACTCGATACGGTTCGCCGCCTGCCCCACCGAGACGCCCGTGGTCTGGGGATGGTCGCATGCTCCGTTCCTGGGAGCCGTGATCGAAGACAACATCTTCGAGGACGCAGCCGGCGGTGCAGTGCTCGGCGTGGAGCATTCGGCCCGGTACGTCAAGTCGAACAAGGGGCGGACCTACATGACGATCGCCCTGAACCGCAACGTCGTTCGCTGGACCAAACCGTTCCTGCAGCGGTACGGCAGTTCGGGAGCGAAGGCGCCTCCCCCGGGCCTGATCCTGGGCTATCTGCCCTCGCACGACCCCGAGGAGTTCGTTGTCCAGGCCGCCGGCAACCGTCTCGAAGCGCCCGCCGGGTTGAAAGCACCCGAGAGCCTATTGATCCACGCGGTCAAATACAATTCGCAGAAACTGCTCAACCGCAAGTTCAGCCTGCCGACAGGACGCGGCGGCTCTGCCAATTCCACACGACCCGACGCGGCCAGTTCCAGCTCCGGGAGCTCCCGAAGATGAACAGAATGGAATCGGCCGCGGGTCGACGCGGATCGGAGGAAGGACTTGCCGCGACCGGGATTGATAGCGAGTGAACAGCATGAGTACCTTGACCGAGCGACAATCCCGATTTGTCGAGCTCTTTCTGCACGGTCCCGACGGGGTACGGCTCGTCGCAACCCAAGCGGCACGAGCCGCCGGTTACGCATGGCCAGCAAAGCAGGGACCGCGGCTCTTGACGTTTCCGCACGTGCTCGCCGCGGTCGATGCCGGACTCGAGCGGCTCGCGGTGCATGTAGGAAAAAGTAGAGAAAAGTAGATTTTCCAGATTTTCCAGACACCAGAAGTTCTGGTCAGGCACCTTCGCCTGAGCTAAGTGGGAAGTCCGGGGAAAGCAAATACACTTGCCAGTGAGAATCCTAATCCTCTGCCCCAATTGCGGTTGCGTGGCCTGGACTTGACCCGCCAAGTCGCCCCTGGCGCCTCATTCCCCCTGTCTGCCCCAATCGATGCTGCCTGACCTAACCGGTTCCATTGTCGAATCGTCGACCACGATCGGCAGCCCGGCGAGGTACGACAGCCACTGCGTGGTGTCGGCCTGGGAACACCGCCTCCGCCTCTCGCCGACGAGCAAGACGTTGGCGACCTCCAAGTCCCAGAGCCGCGGCACGAGCATCTCCAGGTTCGGGAGCCTGGCGACGATGGCGTCCGCGTACGGATCCTGCTCATCGAAGAAGAGTCAGGCCAGGGTGACGGCCCCATCGAGGACGAACCGGTCGGGCGGGGGTAGGGTGGTCGTCGCGACTCCGCGCACCAGGGAGACAGGTTCGTGTACAAACCTCTCAGCAACGGTGCCCCTCGTGAGCGATGTCCCGAAACGGCGCACCGCCGAGGCCGCGCTTGACCCGGTCCCGGTAAGCTAGCATCTCTCGGCCGATTCGGGCCGTGTCCCGCTCGTTATCGGCTTCAAGTGGGACGAGCATGGCCACAGGCTTGCCCCGGTTGGTGATGATGATCCGCTCCCCCTTGGCCACCCGCTCGAGGAGCTGTGTGAGATGCGTCTTCGCTTCGAACGTGCCGACGCTCGTCATAACCCCCCCTATAAGCTAGTCAATCAAGCTAGATTACCAGGCTCGAGAGCGGGTTTGCAACCGAGCACAGAAACGGGGACGAGCACAGAAACGGGGACGCAGCTAGAATCAAGAACTAGCTGCGTCCCGTTTCCAGCCCCTGCTCCTGGTCAACGTGGTCGCGACGAGATGTCCGGAGCCGCCGCCGAGACCCGCACCCGGGTGGGTCGAGGCGCCGATATGCCAGAGCCGGCCGACCGGGGTCGCGTGGCGGCCCGACGAGGCCAGTGGCCGCCACAGCAAGGTCTGGTCCAGCTCGCCGGAGCCGCCATACGGATCGCCGCTGACGGCGTTGGGGTTGCGGTCGCGCAGGTCGTCCGGCGTAAGGACGTCGATCGCGCGGATCTTGTCACGCAGATCGGGGGCGTGCCGCGCGATCCGGTCCAGCACGCGGTCGGCATAGCCCTTGGCCAGCGCCTCGGTCCAGCCGTGCGTCGTGTCGAGTTCACCGGCCGCGTCGCCACGGGGCGCGTACGGCGCCTCCTGCAGCTGCAGCCACAAAGCGGCCGCGCCCGCGGGCACCCTGGCCGGGTCCAGCAGGTACTGCCGGCCGACCACGACCGTGGGGTGACGCGGCAGGAGTCCCGCCTCCGCCTCCGCGCATGCGATGCCGGTGCCGGCCGAGCCATCGGAGAGGTGGATCAGCGGGATCTCGGCGAGCCGCGGGTCGCGCCAGCCGAGCGGCTCCGACAGTGCGACATGGATCTGCAGCGCCGCCCGGCCGTGCCGGAAGCTCGCGGCCTCGGCCCGCAGGGCGGAGTCTACCGCGCCCTCCGGGAGGAGGCGGCCGTAGAGCGCGCTCGGCGTCACCGAGGCGAGCACGGCGCGGCGCGCCCGGAAACTGCGGCCCGCAGCCGCCACGCCTACCGCACGGCCCTGCTCCACAAGGACGCGATCGACCTCGACGCCCGTCTCCACGCGCACGCCGAGGGAACCCAGCAGCGAGCGGAACGCCGCCACGAACCGGCCGGCGCCCCCGGCGACCACCGGAAGACCGAAGCCGTGCAGGGTTCCCGCGAACAACGGCGTCATGAGCCCGCCGCCGGCGTGGTCCGGGGAGAGCCCGGCATGCAGCAGCCACGGCGCGTACAGGTGATCGACCTCATGCCCGTGGAAGTCCCGGCGCAGGTACGCCCGGCCGCTGGTGACCGCCGCGCGCAGCCACCATTCGGCGCCGCGCAGCCCGCCGCTGCGGACCAGACCGAACGTGTGCCGCACCAGCGCGAGGGAGCGCACCTCGCTGCCCAGCAGGCCGCCGATCGACGCCATGTTCTCGCCCAGTCGTTGCAGCACCGCGAGATAGGCGGACCGGTCCTCGGCGTGGGCAAACTCCGCCGCCGTGCGTTCGGGGTCCCGGTGGGCGAGCGTGGCGTGGCCGTCGTCGGCCACGCTGGCGGTGACCCAGCCGTCGGTGTTCCGGTACTCGAGCCCGTGCCGGTGCAACAACTCGCCGAGGGCGGCGTAGGCGGGGCCCGAGACGAACATCGTGTGCCAGGAGGAGAACGTGTCGTGGAGGTAGCCGGGCAGCGTGCGCTCCTCGGTAGCGATGAACCCGCCGATCTCGGCGTTGCGCTCGAGGAGGATCACCGACCACCCGGCCCGCGCCAATTCGGCGGCGGAGACCAGGCCGTTGATACCACTGCCGACGACGATCGCATCGGCTTCGTCCGTCATCTCGTCGACTCCTCTCAAGGCGAGCACATGGCGAATCCGCCCTGCCGGAATCTGTGCGAGCAGAAACGGGGACGCAGCTAGAATCAAGAACTAGCTGCGTCCCCGTTTCCAGCCCCCCCAGCGTCAATCGGCAGCCGGTGCGACTCAACACGTTGCTGCTATGGGTGAGCAACCACGATCGCTCTCGCACGGTAGCATGCTTGGCCGACCACGCCGATCGAGCCATATCTATACGACAGTACACATTGTCATGTCGCTTGAGAAGCGCTTGGAGAGAAACTTCGAGCCGACAATCCCTGGAAGGCCTATCCATGAGCATGGCCAGCTTCGACTATCCACTCCGAGGCGGTGTCATACGGCCCAGCGCTGGTCGAAGCGCCAGAGCCCGACGCGACGCGCTGCCTCGTAGGCCCGAGCAATCTCATCGCTTCCCGGCCGCCGGTCGATCTCGGCATACTTGGTTACGGCTCCATCCTGGGCGATCTGCCCCACTTCATAGGCCGGTCGGTACTGCCCCATGATGTTGATGTAGGTGTCGCGAGAGACCTCCTCAGCCAGCCAGCGGCAAATCTGTTCCGTCTCGGCTGACTGTCCCGGCATCACCAGGTGCCGGACCAGCACTCCTCGTCGCGCCAGTCCGTCGGGTCCGTATTTCAGCACACCGACCTGCCGGTGCATCTCCAGAATCGCCTCGCGTGACCGGTCCGGGTAGTCCTTCGCCTTGGCCAGCCGCCTGGCCGTCTCCCTCTCCCAGAACTTGAAGTCGGGCATGTAGATGTCGACGAACCCGTCGAGCAATCGCAAAGAATCGACCGAGTCGTACGCGCTCGTGTTGTAGACGATCGGCAGTTGCAGTCCGCGAGGAATCGCGGCGGCGATCCCTTCGAGGACCTGGGGCACGACATGCTCGGGCGTGACGAAGTTGATGTTGTGACAACCCTGGCGCTGAAGGTCGAGCATCAGTTCGGCGAGCCTCTCCGGTGGGCACTCGGAACCGGCGGCGTGCTGGCTGATGTCCCAGTTCTGGCAGAAGACGCAGCGCAGGTTGCACAGGCTGAAGAAGATCGTCCCTGAACCATTCCAGCCGCGTAGGCAATCTTCCTCGCCGAAGTGGGCGAAGGTGCTGGCAACACGTGCATATCGACCTGTGTGGCAGACCCGCGTCTGGTTCTGCATGCGGTTGACGTGGCAATTCCGGGGGCATGCGCAGCAGTCCTCGAGTTCGCGCAACCCGGCGGCGACGCGCTCGGGCAGAGCACCCGCGCGATGCAGGGCAAGGTAGGTTGGCTCAAACGGATCGAGCAGGAACCGCGGCTCGACATGGGCCCGATGGAATGAACGTATCATGGTACTTCGCAATCCAGGTCGGGGGGACGAAACAGAGGCGCAGCTAGTTTCTCGGCTTGTCAATACTAACTGCGTCCCTGTTTCCGTCCCTAAAACTAGATTATCACACTCGATAGCAGGTTTGCAACCAGAGCAGGCTTGGTCCAGTGGTCAGAGGTCACTGGGTTGCTTACGTCTCCAACAAGAAGAAGCGCGATGGCGCATCGGCCCGATGCGGGGAGCAGGCCATACCAGGCAAAACGGGCAGTTTATTTGTGTCTTCCTATTCCTCCCATTCTATGATGGCAATTCACTATATCCCCCTGAGCCCTGGACTTCACACTCCGCGGACCAAGTCGGCCCAGAAAGACGCCCGACAATCAGTGATGTTCCCTTTTCCCTCTCCGGGGAAAGTTAGATTCGGGCCACCCAGGAACGCCAACTAGTGTGCCCGGCCGGATTCATTAGAATCCGCTCTTGTTCAAAAGAACGAGCCGGCCCGACCTCCCGCCCCCCTGTGATGGAGACAGACGCCGATCGGGCCGAGGCCGCGCCGTAGGCCGCACGTGCGGCGATCATCATCGCACTCGAAGGCGGGTCACAACACTAGGTGAGGAAGCGATCGGTTCGCCTCCCCACCAGCATGAGCGAGCAGGGAACGCTACTTCCCCGCATCTTTGATTTTCTGACCGGCTTCTTTGACCTTCTTTCCGCTCTTGTAGGCCGCATCTTTTGCCTTCTCCGCGACTTTCTCGGTCGCTTGCTTCGCCTTGTGGGCCGCGTCGTCGATGCCGTCTTTGACCTTGTCCTTTGTGTCTGACATGAGTGGCTCCAAAGTTTGAGACGATCAGGGTGCAAAACACATTTGCTGATCGTGCAATTCGTGGGCCACCGGACGTCGGGAACAGCGACAATTAGAATTCCCTCCCAGCGACAACCAAGTACCTGGCCACGGTTTGCCTTGAAGTGCGCCCCTAAAACCAGACCACCCGGTCTACTGAACAGATGTTGCAACTGATCCCTGCGATGGGGACGCAAAGGGCCACCCACGAATGTCATGGAGAAGTCCTGCGGGCTGGAAACAGGGACGCAGCTAGTTATTGATACTAGCTGCGTCCCTGTTTCTGCTCCTATTGGTGCGATCGTCACGGACGACCCGGTCAGGCCGCGGAGACACCGGCAAGGTTTAACTCCGCGGGATCCCAAGAACTGTGCCAGAACTCTGGCACAGTCGGTCGATTCGTGGCGCGGCGCTCGATTCCGGTTCCTCGATGATGTCGGGCCCGATGGTATGGCCCTGGTCCTGGCGCCGCTGGCCGCGCCCGAGCTGGTGCCCGACCAGGGCGGCGCCGCGGCGGCCGCCGAGCTGGTCAAGCCGGACAGCTCGACCTGGTGCGGACCGTCGAGCCTGTGCCAGACGTCTCTGAAGGGCGGCTGCCGGCAAATCAAGGACTGACCCCCTGCCCCGCTTGTCTCCTGGCCCGCGGTTGCTTTATCCTGATCGGGAGTGTCGATCGATCGAAACCCTCAAGGAGATCCCGAGCGTGAACGCGACTTTGATCCAGAAGTGCAAAGACCTGGCGGCCGCAAGCCTCGCCGAGTACAAGGAGGAAAATGGCGAACCTCCCTGGACCGAGCAGGACCAGGCGGAGATCGAAAGGCTCTTTGAGGCGGACTTCCGCGAGCTTTGCCGCTCCGGTGCCCAGTCCTCTGATCAGGACGCCTGTCGGGAGGCATGGACCGCAGCCTTCTTCCAGCTTTAGGAAGTCGGCTGATCCCCCCTGCCCTGCCCCGAAACACGAAAGGCCTTGCTCCCCCGAGCGGATCGGCGGGGCAAGGCCGCTTGCATTGTCGGCACGATCGGAGCGGTCGACCTGGTCGAGATCAAGCCGCGGCGGATTTTGTCGAGGAGCGAAACGGGGACGTGGCTATTACTACAGCGCTGGATTGGAACTCCTGACCTCCCGTCCTCATTGGTAGGCGGCCGGTTTTACGAGCCTGAAGCGTCAGCGAAGGGCGTTCGCATTTGAGATGGTTCAATGCCCTTCGCTTGCGCTTCAGGCTCGTTGTAAGCGCCTTCACCGCCTTCGTTTGCATTCTTTTGTTTTGATCGGATCTCACGCCGCTACGGCACGAAGCGGTTGTCGTGCAGATCGCCGTGCGCATTGAAATAGCGTTCGCGCTGGGCCTGGGCTTCGTAGAAGGTGCCCGAGCAGGGATAAGCCAAAAGCAGGACCAGCACCACCACGTAAGCCGGCCGGCCGAGCTTGGTGCGAAGCCGCTGCGTCCCCTCGGCGATCATCACGTAGAACGCCGGAACCAACTCGATCATGAGCCGGCCGTGCAAGGGATACTTCCTCAGCGCGGCCGCCACAAGGGCCAGCAGGATCGGTAGCGACAGGATCAAGAACACCCGTCGGTCGCGCAGGGTCAGGGAAAACCCGCCGATCGCCGTCAGCAAGACAGGCAGGACAACCCCCAGGGCCGGGTATACGGGGGCGACAAGATTCAAGGGGTTGACGAAGACTTCCAGCAGAACACCGCCCAGCTTGACCAGCTCTGTCCGGCCGCCGGACGGTATCGCCAAGAAGGCGAAATCCCAGAACACATACATCGAAGTCGCCGGGGGCAAGAGCGCATGCGATGCCCGGTACGCCAGAGCGAAGCTGGTCAGCCAGCACAGGGAGATTACCAGCAGCCAGCCGAGGTCCGTCCACCAGCGCTTTGCGCCGCGATCAATCAAAAGCGCGATCCCGCACCCGGCGATGATGAAGGCCGAGGGGAACGAGAACCATGGGGCAAGCAGCGCCAGCAATCCCAGTGTCGCGAGCCATCCCCCGCGCAGGGGCCGCTCGAGCAGTCTCAACGCCGCGAGGGTGATGGCCAGGCCGAGGGCCAGATCACAAGAGTAGGGCTTGAGCTCGCTCGAGTAATAAACGAGGTCGTCGGAGAACGCAAACAAGGCCAGCGCGACCAGCGCCGCGGCAGAGGGCAGCAAGCGGAACGCCAGCGACTTGAAGAGCCGCAGCGCGACGATGCCACAAACCAGGGGGACGAATCGTGTGGCGTAACCCGAATCTCCCAGCGAGGCCACGATCACTCGCTCGATGATCAAGAAGCCGAACGGGGCGAGCTGGTCGCCCTGCAAATGCCTCGAAAAGTCGAGGACCCGCATCCCCTCAAGGTTAACCAGCAACGTCCCTTCGTCCATCCAGTACTGACGGTTCCAGAGGTAGGCCCCGACACGGAGAAACACACCCAACCAGCAGATGACGTCGGCAGGATGGTCTCGGAGAGCATGCCAGAGAGGGCGAAGATCAATCTCTCGAGAGAAGATGCCCCGAGCTTGTCCCATCAACGCCCGCCCCCGGTTGTGGCATCACCCAATCCGACCCCTCGCTACGGCCTGGAGACATCGTCACCATCATGGCCCTGGCTGTCAATTAACCGACCCGGAGGTAAGTCGTCCCGGTCCGGACCCTTGCTCGTTAGACTGAAAGCTCGGGCCCGAGCATTCCACACTCCAAGGGATATGACCCGACCATGCGCATCACCTGGTACGGCCATGCCGCGTTCCTGATCGAAACTCAAGGCTTGCGGATCATCCTCGATCCCTATCGCTCGCCGGACTCGGGAGGCTATCTGCCGATCGACGAGCCTGCCGGCCTGGTCGTTGTCAGCCATGAGAACGACCGCTATCACAGCCATCTGGGACAGATCGTTCCTCCATTCCAGGTGATTCGAGCTCTCGAGTTGCCGGCCGGAGGCGAAGTGGCATGCGGCATCCGGATCGAGGCGGTCCGCGTGTTCGAGACTCCCGAGCGGAAGCCCGAGGACGAGGTGACGGTCGTCCACTTCCGGACGGAGGGCCTTCACCTGGTCTTCCTCGGAGACCTGGGGCATCAGCTCACGGAGGCCGAGCTTTCCCCATTGCGAGGCGCGGAGATCGTGCTGATCCCCGCCGGAGGGCCGCCGACGATCGATTTTCCTCTGATCCCGCAATTGCTCGACGCCATCGATCCCCGGCTCGTTTTGCCGATGCATTACAAGACCCCGAAGATCAACCTGAACATCCAGCCGGTGGAACGATTCCTGGAGGTCCTACCGGGCGATCCCATCATCCGGATCGGGTCGAGCACATTCGAGGTCACGACGGCGGCGCTGCCAGAGAGACGCACCATCATCGTGCTCGATCACGCGCGGTGATCACTCTACCTTTGTCTGGATGCGAGCACTTGAAACACTTAAGAATCGCTCATAATTCCCTGAGTGCGGCGATCACTTCCAGCCTGACGGCGCGAAGGGCGGGGAACATGCCGCCGAAAAGACCCATGGCCACGGTCATGATCATGGCCACGGCCGCAACCGTCCAGCCGAAGCGGAACGAGATCGAGATCGAGGCGAAGCT
>JAFAHT010000178.1 GCA_019237095.1 Planctomycetaceae bacterium | reverse complement strand
GGTTGATCTCGCCACCGACCGCGGCGTTCATGGCCGTCCGGAGGGCGCCGTTGAGCGCCGGCAAGAGCAGCGCGATCAGGGCCGCCAGGATCAGGATGACGACCAGCAGCTCCACCAGCGTGAAACCGCGTGGTCCGCGGCCCTCGCCGGGCCGGCGGCGGATGGGCGGGCTTGAGCTCGAGCAGATCATCGGTCACTCCGAGCAGTAGTCAGTAGTCGGTAGTCAGTAGTCAGTCGATCAAAGGCAGATGGCAGATGGCGAACGGCAGATGACAAATGGCGGACGGCTCTCCGGTCTTCGCTGGCCACTCGCCACACCTTCCCGGTCTTCACTGGCCACTGGCCACTTCTTCCTTCATCCCGACAGCTTGGTGATCAGGGTGATCAGCGGCAGGAAGAGGGCGATGACGATGAAGCCGACGATGCCGCCCAGGACGATGATCATGATCGGCTCGAGGAGGCTGACCAGAGATTCCACGGCCACTTCCACCTCTTCGTCGTAGTTGTCGGCGATCTTGTTGAGCATGGTGTCGAGCTCGCCGGTCTCCTCGCCCACGTCGATCATGTTGGCCACGATGTCGTCGACGATACGGGCCTCGCGCAAGGGCTGGGCGATCGTCTCACCCTCGCGGATGCTCTCATAGATTCGTGTGAACGCCCGCTCGAAGACCGCGTTGCCCGCCGTCTCCTTGACGATGTTCAGCGATTCGAGAATCGGCACGCCCGACTGCACCAGCGTGCCCAGCGTGCGCATGGTCCTCGCCACCGTCGATTTCTCGGCGATGGTGCCCATGACCGGAGTCATCAGCAAGATCCGGTCGCAGACGTACGCCCCCGTCCTGTTCCGATATAACAACTTGATGAAGATCCAGATCAGAAATGGCATCAGGAAGACGACGTAGAAGTACTTGATCAGGAAGTGGCTGGACTCGATCAGCATGACCGTCATGCGCGGCAAGGGCACGCCGAAGTCTTTGAAGATCGCCTCGAACTTGGGGATGATGTAGTAGAGGATGAAGCCCACGATCGTGCACGCGACCAGGATGACCACGATCGGGTAGACCATGGCTCCCTTGATCTTCCGCTTCAGCGACTGGGCCTTTTCCTTGAAGTCGGCCAGGCGCTGAAGGATCGCTTCGAGAGCACCGCCGGCCTCGCCCGCCTTGATCATGTTGCAGTAGAGCCGGTCGAACGCCTTGGGATGCTTGGAGAACGCCTCGGAGAGCGTCTGGCCGCTCTCGATGTCCTCGACCACGTCACCCAGCGCGTTCTTGAGCACCCCCGGCTTGCACTGGCCCTCGAGGATCTTCAGGCTGCGGAGGATCGGCAGGCCCGCGTCCTGAAGCGTCGAGAGCTGGCGGGTGAAGGTGCAAAGGTGCTTGGTCGAGATCTTGCCGATCGTGAACGTCTTCTTCTTCCGCCGGCCACCTTTCCTGGCGGCCGTCTTGCGGGTCTTCTTCGCCTTCTCGGCGATCTTGGTGACGAAGAACCCCTTTTGCCGGATGAGCTGCTGAGCCTCTTCCTGGGTCGCGGCGTCAATCGAGTCCTTGACCTCGCGACCTGTGCGGTCCATCGCTTCATATTGATAGGTCGGCATGGTCGCTCTCCAGGTAGTTGTTAGTTCCTGGTTGCTAGTTGTTAGTTGCTAGAGCGGTTTTCCATCGCCTGGATGCCGACCCTGGCGTAACGCAGAGGCACTCGAAGAACCCCCCTGTGTCCCCCCTTCGCAAGGGGGGAAAAAAGACCAGACGCCGCCGACTTTCCCCCCCTTGTGAAGG
Source organism: Planctomycetaceae bacterium (assembly GCA_019237095.1). Taxonomy (GTDB): domain Bacteria; phylum Planctomycetota; class Planctomycetia; order Isosphaerales; family Isosphaeraceae; genus Aquisphaera. Next base: position 15,664 of record JAFAHT010000178.1, on the reverse strand, counting down.
GGGGGGTAGGGGGGGGGTGAGAGCCGCGGCGCATGCAATGCATCTGAAAACCGCTGTAGTGAGAACCGGGAAAAAATCTGCCATCGACCTACTAGCAACCAGCAACTCCCATCATCATATTTCCGTCATGGTTTCCCGAACGACTTCCTCGATAGTGGTCTGTCCGAGGTGGATGGCCTGGAGGCCGGATTCGCGGAGGGTGCGCATGCCGTACTTGCGGCAGGCGTTGCGGAACTCGTCGAGCGAGACCTCGGCGACGACCATTTCGCGGAGGTTATCGTTCATGAGTGCCAGCTCGTAGATTCCCATGCGGCCCTTGTAGCCGGTGTTGTTGCACTTCTCGCAGCCCTTGCCGTAGAACCATTTCTGGGCGGCGGCCTGCTCGGCGGTCAGCCCCAGCTCCATGATCACTTCCTGGCTGGGGGTGAACTCGGACCGGCAGAAGTTGCAGATCTTCCGCACCAGGCGCTGGGCCAGCATGGCTTCGACGGTGGCCGTGATGAGGAAGGTGGGCAGACCCATGTCGCGCAGCCGAGTGACCGCCGAGGGCGCGTCGTTGGTGTGCAGCGTGGTGAAGACGATGTGCCCGGTGAGCGACGCCTGGATCGAGATCTCGGCCGTCTCCAGGTCGCGGGTCTCGCCGATCAAGATCTTGTCCGGGTCCTGGCGGAGGATCGACCGCAGGCAACTGGCGAACGTCACGCCGATGTCGGGGTTGATCGGCACCTGGATCAGGCCCTCGATCTCGTACTCGACGGGCTCCTCGGTGGTGATGATCTTGTCCTCGATCTTGTTCAGCTCGTTGAGCGTCGCGTACAGCGTGGTGGTCTTGCCCGAGGAGGTCGGCCCGGTCACCAGGATGATGCCGTTGGGCTTCATGATGACTTCCATCCACTTGGCCAGCGTATCCTCGGGCATGCCGAGCATGCGCAGGTCGAGATGGACGACCGAACGGTCGAGGATTCGCAGCACCACGCTCTCGCCGAACATGGTGGGCAGGGTCGAAACCCGGATGTCCACGCTGTTGCCACCCAGGACGAGCTGGATCTTGCCGTCCTGGGGCAGCCGGCGCTCGGCGATGTCGAGGTTGGACATGACCTTGATGCGGCTGGCGATGGCCGGAGCCAGGTGCCGCGGCGGCGGGACCAGCTCGTAGAGGATGCCATCGACCCGGTACCGCATCTTGTACTCTTCCTCGAACGGCTCGAAGTGGATGTCGGAGGCCTTGTCCTTGATGGCCAGCAGCAAGACCATGTTCAGAAGCTTGCGCACCGGCGCGGCCTCGGCCATCTCCTCGAGCGCCTCGAGGTCGATCGTGTTCTGGTTCCGGTTGGCAAGCTGTGCCAGACCCTTGTCCGCCTCGATCTTCTTGACCACGTCCTGGATCGACTCGTGATGCCCGGCGTAGAGCCGCTCGACGGCGGCCATCACGTCCGCCTCGGAGGCGACCGCCCCCTTCACGTCCACGCCCAGGAACAGCCGCAGGCTGTCGATCGTGGAGGGGTTCTGGGGCTCGGCCATGACCACCGTGATGCTCTTGTCCTTCTTGTTCTGAGAGATCGGCACGACCTTGTAGGCAGTGGCCATGCTCTCGCCCACCAGCTCGGTCATCTCGGCCGGGATGGTGATGTCGTTCAGCTTGATCACCTTCATGCCAAGCTGCTCGCCGAGTGCCTTGAGCACCTGGTCTTCCTTCGCCAGGCCCATCCGCACGGCGACCTTGCCCAGTAGCTCGGTGCCGGACCGCTTCTGCTCTTCGAGGATCTTCCAGAGGGATTCCTCGTCAAGGTATCCCATGTCCACCATGATCGTGCCGATTCGTCGCGCCATGCCTGAGCATCCCAGTCTGGATCAAGTGCGCGGGGACCGACCAGAGTCCCCACTCGGGATTCCACGCGAGCCGGATTGTGTGATGTTTAAGGACAAAGGCAACCGGCAAGGCCCGGAACGAGCCTCGCCTCGGAGAGGGCAAGATCAAGATCGCGGCGGGTCGGTTTCGGCCGGATCTGGAGGCCGCAAGCCCCGCGCTTCGAGGCCCGCCTGCCAAGCCCGGCTGATGGCATTCATTCAATTAGCTGTTTCAGACGCGATGCTTTTCTGAGATATCCTCACTTTTGATAACGTGACCGAGTTCTCACTGTGACAGTTCGCGAGCGGGTGATCGCCGGTTTCGCGGGCAATCATTTTTCCTCAGCCTCCTCGGCCGGCTCGTTGTCGAAGATTCCCCTTTTGGCGTTCTCGATCCGCTCGCGCAGTTCGTTGGGTTTGCGCGCCTTGTGCATGACCTCGTTTTCCTCGACCAGGCCCTGCTTCCAGAGGTTGAAGAGACTGTCGTCCAGCAGGACCATGCCGTGCTTGCGGCCGGTCTGGATCGACGAGTCGATGCGGTACGTCTTGTTCTCGCGGATCAGATTGGAGATGGCCGGGGTGATCACCAGCATCTCGTAGGCGGCGACCAGTCCCTTGGGCTTGCGCGGCAGGAGCGCCTGGGCCAGGATGCCGATGATCGCTACCGAGAGCTGGGTGCGAATCTGGTCCTGCTGCTCCTTGGGAAAGACGTCGATGATCCGGTTGACGGTCCCCTCCGCCGAGTTGGTGTGCAGGGTGCCGAAGACGATGTGGCCGGTCTCGGCGGCGGTGATCGCCGCCTGGATCGTGGCCAGGTCGCGCATCTCGCCCACCAGGATGACGTCGGGATCCATCCGCAGCGCCCGGCGGATCGCCTCGGGGAAGTCGGGCACGTCGATGCCGATCTCGCGCTGGTTGATGATCGATTTGTTGTGCTTGTGGTAATACTCGATCGGGTCCTCGATCGTGATGATATGCCGGTCCATGTTGTTGTTGATCCAGTTGACCATCGAGGCCAGGCTGGTCGTCTTGCCCGACCCGGTGGGGCCGGTGACCAGGATCAGACCGCGCGGCCGCTGGATCAAGTCGCCGATGACCGCCGGCAAGCCGAGCTGCTCGAACGTGAGAAACTCGTTGGGGATCCGCCGCAGCACCAGGCCGACATTGCCGCGCTGCTTGTACACGGCCACCCGGAACCGGGCCGTGTCGCCGAAGGCGAAGCCGAAGTCGGTTCCGCCGACCTCCTGCAATTCTTGCTGGCAGCGCTCCGGCGTGATGCTCCTCATAAGCGCCACCGTGTCGGAAGACTCAAGGATCTTGGTGGCCAATGGCCGCATGTGACCATGCAGCCGGATCACCGGCTGGCTTCCCACGGTCAAGTGCAGGTCGCTGGCCTTTTGTGTGCAAACTGTTTGAAGCAGCTTATCGATGAGCAGCGTGCCCATTGCCCTCACAGACCTCCCGCGGAGACATGGATGGAACGTTCACCCACCAGCCACTGTCGATCCTCAGGGGGTTGACTTTGTCCTGGAAGCCAGGTGTCCACCGAATTCCAGTGCCTCATCTTGGAGTTAGGAAACAAGCAAAGCTGCCCAAACAACTCGATTATTTCGCCCCGGCGTGATCGGATCAAGGATCATGGCAGCGTGCAATGACGACCGCTCGACTCGCCGCCACGGGCGAACCGGCGCTGTCTGGAGGGGTCAGCACCCGACGGCCACGTCTCTACGGGGATGCCGCTATCTTTGGCTATTTCTATTCTTTCTTGCCGGCGAGCAACCCCTCGGAAACCATATCGTGCTGGGTGATCCGAAGGACCTCGTCGAGGGTCGTCTGACCCTTGATCGCCTTGATGATCCCGTCCTCGAACAAAGTGCGCATCCCCTGCTTTCGAGCCAATCTACGTATCGTCTGGGTCGATTCTCCCTTGAACGTCATCTCGCGGATCTGGGTGGTCAGGGTCATGAGCTCGAAGATTCCCATCCGGCCGCGATACCCCTTCCTGTTGCAGTTGTTGCACCCCTTGCCCTTCATGAAGTTGGCCCTCTTGGCCAGCTCTGGCCGCAGCCCCAAACCCGCGAGAATATGCGCAGGCGGCTCGTACCGCACCTTGCACTTGGGACAAACTTTCCGCACCAGGCGTTGCGCCATGATTGCAAGCACAGAGCTGGCCACCAGGAAGGGCTGAATGCCGATATCGACCAGGCGTGTAATGGCGCTGGGCGCATCGTTCGTGTGCAGCGTACTGAAAACCAGGTGTCCTGTCAGCGAAGCCTGAATCGCGGTCTCGGCGGTCTCCAAATCGCGGATTTCGCCCACCAGAAGGATGTTCGGGTTCTGTCGCAGCATCGCCCGGATGATCCGCGCGAAGGTCATGCCGATCTTGGCTTTTACCTCACACTGGTTCACTCCGGGAAGGTAGTACTCGACCGGATCCTCGGCCGTGATGATCTTGACGTCGGGCCGGTTCAGCTCGTTGAGCGCCGCGTAGAGCGTGGTCGTCTTCCCCGAACCGGTCGGCCCGGTCACCAGCAAGATCCCGTTGGGCCGCTTGACCATGGTCTTGAACCGGGCGAAGTCGTCGTCGGCGAAGCCCAGGTCCTGGAGCCCGACCTTGATGTTGTCGCGGTCGAGAACCCGCATCACCACCGACTGGCCATGCGTGGTTGGTAGAATGCTCACACGCAGATCGATATCCTTGCCGGCAACCAGGATCTTGATCCGGCCGTCCTGCGGCCGCCGCTTCTCGGCGATGTCGATCGACCCCATGATCTTGAGACGGCTGACGATGGCACCGAGCAAGCGGCGCGGCGCCGAGTCGCGCTCCATGAGCACACCGTCGATCCGGTAACGAATTCGAACCCGGTCGGCGAACGGCTCGATATGGATGTCCGAGGCCCGCATCGTCACGGCTTCCTGGATGATCAAGTGCACCAGCTTGATGACCGGCGCGTCTGTCTCTTCCAGGGTGACGGTGCCCGACTTGCCACCGGGACCCGCATCTTCGGCAAAGTCGATCGCCGTGTCCGTGAACTCCTGGAGCATCGAGTCCACCGACTCGGTCTCGCCGCTGGACCTTCCGTAATACTTGTTGATGGCCTCGACGATCGCTTCCTTGGGCGCGAGCGCGACCTCGATCTCGCGGTTGAGCACGAACCGCAGCTTCTCGATCGTCTCGAAGCCAAGCGGGTCATGCATGATCACCTTGATGGTACCGCTGCCTTGAGCCAGCGGCATGACGATGTTCTCGCGGGCCAGCGACTCCGGAACCAACTCGATGACTGAAGGCGGGATCTCGATCTCGCGGAGCTCGATGAAGGGCAGGCCGTGCTGCTCGGCCTTGGCCTTCATGATGTCCTCGGCCTCGGCGTAGCCGAGCTTCACCAGCGACTCCTCGAGCGCTCCCCCCACCCGCTGCGCTTCCTTGAGCTGATCGGGGCCGATGACTCCCCGCCGAATGAGGATCTCCGTCCAATCCCGAGTCTTTGCCATGGCCGATGAGCTCCAGAGATGAACGTCAAAGCACTGACCGGGACGGCGCACCCGCCCTGGCCGTCCGTCCGATCCACTCGACGGCGTTTCCCGATAATGGCCCCGCCCGCGCGCTCAGAGGGCGCGAGAATCTGGCATAGCGTCAGGTACGACTGCGCGATCCACAATGTGACATCAAGACGACCGACTCGGTCATTCCAGACTGCGGGCCGACGAGGGGGATGAAAATATCGATGATGACACCGATAAACTTACCAAACGTTTCAACTGTGAGCAAGGAAATCCTGGAGCGGCGGCTGGCGAATCAGCCCGGGCGCAGACCTTTCTCCTTCAGGAGGCGATGCGCCCAGGCGTTCCACTCGCCTTCGAGCGGCGGAACAGGGTCGGGGTTGTAATTAATGTCCAGGTCGTAACCGGCTCGGTCATAGACCGTATCGATCACGCCTTGGAGATCTAGCGCGATGTCCTCATCTTCGGGCCGCAGCGGTATTGAGAGGGTTGGCAACCGCTCGTCTAGCCGGATCACCCAGAGCAGTCCGTCGGGACGGCGATTCACTGGAGAGATGTGAACGAAGTACTCGTGTGGCTGAAGTCGTTTCCGCAGCGCGAGAGAAACCCCACCTCGCAACAGATCGATCTCGACCCAGTGGGTTCTTGAGTTCATGGTCTTCTTTCGCTTCTGCCGAAAGCTTCTTAGACCTCGAGAGCCCGCAACCTTATTGGTAGGGCTCATGACTTCGATCACGGTCACGACCTTTCGGTGCTGTCGGTCGATGATCTCCAGATAACGTTCGCGGACTTCCTCATCGAGGAGGGTCCGGGCCACGATGGGCTCGGCGACATTGACAGACCCCCCCGCAGGCGCAAAGCCCCGCACTTTGTGCTCCGGGCGGACCGACATCTCGATGTCGGGAATCAAGACCTTGCGTCCCGGGTCCCCTTCCTCGGAGATATAAACTCGTTCCTCAATTCTCACGTAATACTTCGGACGCAGGACCTCGGTCAGAACATCGCTGACGCGTGTCATGATCCTGGTGTGGACGTCAGGCCAGAGCCCTGGCTCTTCCAGATAAGGATCCATACCCGGAAATGGCGAAGGCATGATCGATCATCCTGTCGAAAGGGGAATACGGCCAGCGGTTTCATCCTTTACATTCTACCGCAGGAGACCGGGTCTGGTAGGCTGACTTCCCAAGCGAAGCTCGACCCACTAAACTGAATTCAAGCTTCGATACCAGCCTAGGTCTTGTTCCGAGGAGCCCAAGAATGGCAACTGCCGCCGAATCGCCCAGGGCCGTCCTGCTCCGAGGCGACGACAACGTGGCAGTGGCCGCCCGGCCCATTCCCAAGGGTTTCGCTCTGGATCTGACGGATGTCACAGTCGAAGTGCGCGAGCCCATCGACCTGGGCCACAAGGTGTCACTCCGCGCCATCGCTGAGGGTGAACCGGTCCGGAAGTACGGCCAGATTATCGGGTTTGCCTCCAGGGACATTGCCGCCGGGGCCCACGTGCACGTGCACAACCTGCGGGCCGACCTGTTCGAGCGCGATTACGCGTTTGCCAGCGAGCGGCCGCCGGTGCCCGCGCCGGGGCGCCTCAGGACGTTCCGGGGCTACCGTCGCCCCGACGGCCGCGTCGGGACGCGCAACTACATCGCGGTGATCAGCACGGTCAATTGCTCGGCCAGCACTTCGCGCTCCATCGCCGACCGATTCCGCGACGGCCGCTGGCGGTCGCAGTTCCCCAATATCGACGGCGTCTTCGCCATCACCCACAAGGGAGGCTGCGGACTGCCGTTCGAGGGGCTCGATCACCAGATCCTCGAGCGCGTGCTGGCCGGGTTTGCCCACCATCCCAACGTGGCGGCCTACGTCATCGTCGGCCTGGGCTGCGAGGGGGCCTATGCTCACCACCTGGTGGAAAGCCAGCAACTGACACTTTTGCATACGACCGGAAATGGATCGCGGGCTGGCAGGAACCAGCCAGTCCAACCGTACCGGCCCCGAGTGCTGAATATCCAGGAGGAAGGCGGAATCACGCGGACCATCGAGGCCGCGATGCGGGCGGTTTACGAGCTGATGCCCGAGGCGAATGCGTGGCGGCGGTCCGAGCAGCCGGCTTCAAGGATCTGCCTGGCGATGGAATGCGGTGGCTCCGACGGCAACTCGGGCGTGACGGCCAACCCGGCGCTCGGCGTGGCGGCCGACCTGGTCATCGCCCAGGGGGGGGCGGCCGTCCTGGGCGAGACCACGGAGATCTACGGTGCCGAGCACCTGCTGACGCGCCGGGCCGTCACCCGAGAGATCGGCCAGAAACTCGTCGACCGGATCAAGTGGTGGGAGTGGTACACGGGGATCTTCGGCGCCCGTATTGACAACAATCCGACGCCGGGCAACAAGGCCGGCGGGCTGACCACCATCTACGAGAAGTCGCTGGGTGCTCTGGCAAAGGCCGGTTCGACACCCCTGGTCGACGTCGTCGCTTATGCCGCGCCGGTCTTGAGTCCCGGCCTCGTCTTCATGGACACGCCCGGTTACGACCCACCCTGCACCACCGGTCTGGTGGCCAGCGGCGCCAACGTCCTGGTCTTCACCACCGGCCGGGGCAGCGTGCTCGGCCTCAAGCCGACACCCTGCATCAAGCTTGCCACCAACACGCCGATGTACGACCGGATGAGCGATGATATGGACATGAATGCTGGAACCATACTTGAAGGCGAACCGGTCGAGAGCGTCGGCCGCCGCCTCTTCGAGCTGGTCCTGGAGGTTGCCAGCGGAACGACGACCAGAAGCGAGCAGCAGGAGGTCGGCGAGGAGGAATTCGCCCCGTGGACCATCGGGCCAACCCTGTGACCACGCCGGCACGCTCTCCCCAGCGTGGCGATCCCGCCGCGGGGCCGTCGCCAGCCGGCCGGGTTGGCCCGCGGGGCTTACTTCTCATGCTCCCACTGGCGGCCCTGGAGCTGGCCTGGCTGAGATGGTTCCTGGAAGAGCCGTTGCCCAACTCCAGCGGCCAGTGGGGCACGATCTGGCGGGGGTACCTTCTCTGGAGGGCGCTTCCGCATGTGGTTCCCGGCTTGACCCTTCGCGAATCGTTTCTGGGCCAGGCGGCGGGAGAGCTCAGCCATATCGAGAACCTTCCCGAGCGGCTCCCCATCGTGGCCGCGGCCGCGCTGATCGTGCTGGCCGCGCTCGGGCTGGGAGAGCTGCTCCTTGCGATCTTGCGGCTGCGGGGCACGGTCCGCCCGGCGGAACGCCTGGCTCTCGACTTCGGGCTGGGCACTGCGGGGCTGGGCGTGCTCACGCTTCTGGCCGGCCGCGCGGGCCTGCTTCATCCCTGGCTCTTCCGGGCAGGCTTGGGGGTCATCGCTCTGGCTGGTCTGGTCGTCTCGAAGTTCTGGCGGATCGAGCGGCCGCGGCTCGATGCGCGCTGGCTTCTTCCCGGCGTGCTCATCGCACCGTTCCTGATCATCATGCTCCTGGGAGCAATGCTGCCGGCTATTGACTTCGACGTGCTCGAGTACCACTTGCAGGGCCCCAAGGAATATTATCAGTCCGGGCGGATCTCATTCTTGCCTCATAATGTTTACACAAACATGCCTCTTGGTGTGGAGATGCTTCATCTCGTGGCCATGGAGGTGCTCGGCGACTGGTGGTGGGGTGCGCTAGCCGGTCAGTTTCTCGTCGCCCTTTACGCTCCGCTGGCAGCAGTGCTGATCGCCGCCGCGACGGCTCGGAGCGGCTCCCCGCGCGGGGCCTGGCTGGCGGCGATCATTTACCTTTCGACGCCGTGGATCTACCGGATCGCCGTGATCGCCTATGTCGAAGGCCCCCTCTGCTTCTTCCACGCCGCCCTGGTGTGGGCGGTGGTCCGAGGCTGGAACGACTCGGCCGTGCCGCGAGCTCCGCTCTGGTGCTTGATCGGCTTGCTTGCCGGCGGGGCAATGAGCTGCAAGTACACGTCGCTGCTCTCGGCGGTCATCCCGTTTGGTGCGGCGGCCCTGATCGACGCGACGAGGAGCCGATCGTGGAGGCCGGCGGCGGCATTCGTCCTGGGATGGTCGATCCTCATGCTGCCCTGGCTGGCCAAGAACGTCGTCGACACCGGAAACCCGGTTTATCCGCTGGCCTACAAGGTCTTTGGCGGCGGGCCCTGGGACCGGGCGCGAGAGGCCCAGTGGTCAAGAGCCCACGGGCCCAAGGAGATCACGGCAAGCGCCCTGGGGAATTCACTTGTCGACGTGGCCGGCCGGTCCGACTGGCAGTCTCCCTTGTACCTGGCCTTCGCCCCCCTGGCATTGTTGAGAGCCGGTACCAGGAGAATGGCACTGGCGGTCGCCGGCTACACGGCTTATCTCTTCCTGACCTGGTGGCTGCTCACTCACCGGCTCGACCGGTTCTGGCTGCCGATGCTGCCGGCGCTGGCGATTCTCGCCGGCCTCGGCGCTGATTGGTCGAGTCGGCTGGAGTGGCGGGCAACCCGGGGCGTGATCCTGGCGATCGCCCTGGTGACAAGCTTCGTTTACTGCTCGACCGCGCTCTGCGGCCTCAACGAGTGGACGGCAAGCCTGACCTTCCTGCGCCGCGACCTTCCTCTCAGGCTCAACGCTCCCCTGGCCGCGATCGACGCCGAGCTGCCGCCGGGCGCGAAGATCCTTCTCGTCGGCCAGGCCGCGGTGTTCCACGTCCGCCATGAGATTCTCTACAACACCGTTTTCAATCCCGAGACCATCGAGCTCCTGGCCGCGGGCAAGAGTCCCCAAGAGTTCCATCAAACTCTCAAGGAGCGGGGCATCACGCATGTTTACATCGACTGGAAAGAGATCAACCGGCATCGTGCTCCGGCGGGCTACGGTTTCACCGACTTCGTGACCCCCGAACGGTTTGCCGCCTGGGTCCAGGCGCGAGTGCTCGATCGTCCAGCGCCAATCGCGCCTGAGGATCATTGGGCGCGAATCGCGCTCGAGCAGGAGCTCTACCCGGTTCGCTAGCCTGTGTTTGCGGCGGAACGATTGGTTCGGCTTTCCCATCCCCAGGCACCCGCCAGCAACCGCTTGCCATGGCCTGGGTGTCCCGAAACCACCCTTCCCGCTTTTCCACCTCTTCGTTACCATTTCGCCGCCTGGACCGGGCTGGAGGGATTGGTCCAGATCCACTTGCAAACGCAAGCGGCATGCACACTCCTTATTACAGGAGGCTCAGGGGTGACGACTTACGACGCGGCAATGGTGATCGTGGTCGTGTTGGGAATGGTCCGGGGTGCCTGGAGAGGCTTCACCTGGCAGATGGCAAGCATTACTTCGCTCGTTCTTGGCTACACAGCGGCACATACGATGTCGGCCCGGATTGCTTCCTATCTTCCGGGAGAGCCGGAAGTGCAACGCATGCTGGCGATGAGCGTCATTTACATCGCCGTTTCGGGCGGCATCTTCGGGATCGCCTGGATGATCCGCGGAACGCTGCGCAGGCTCAAGTTCGAGGCCTTTGATCGTCACCTGGGCATGTTGCTGGGCGGGCTCGAGGGCGTGAGTGTGGGGATGTTGGCGACGATGTTCGTTGTCAGCCTGGCGCCTGCCACCCGTCAGCCGATCTTCTCCAGCACCACTGGCCGCGTGGTCGGGACAGTCATGAACAACCTGGGACCGATGTTGCCCGTCGAGGTCCGTAAGGTGCTGGCTCCGCACTGGGATGGGTCGTTCTCGGAGGCGGAGGCCGCTCACAATGCCAATGAAGACGCCGGCGGGACCGATGATCCGGCCAGCACTTCCGGCGGGATCGCGGCGTCATCCCAACTTCCGGCTCTCCACGAGGCTGAGACAGACGGCGGCCCCTCCGCCTCAGCAGTTTTGCCTGCCCTGCCTGCGCTCGTATCCCCCGCGGGCGAGGATCAAGCAGTCGAGCGCGCCAGTGGTTCGCCCCGCTCCGACGCGCCCGCGCCCCCTGCTCTTGACGGTCCGCAGGGCGCGGACGGGCTGGATGGCATTCTCGAGAAGGGACGTCAAGAGGTCGAGCAAGCGGTCTCCGACTCGATCGACCAGCAACTGCAACGGCTTGGAGGTCTCAAGTCCGCCACGCCGAAAGGCCAAAAATGAGCGACGTCCAGGGCGTGAGCCTCAAAGTTGGCGACCGTCCGATCAATTTGACCCAGGTTCTCAAACTGTCGGGCAGCGTCCTGAGCGGTGGTGAGGCGAAAGCCCTCATCGCCGAGGGACGCGTCCGCGTCAATGGTGAGGTCGAGCTCCGCAAGCGGCGACAGATGACCGTCGGTGATGTCGTTCAGATCCAGGGCGGAGCCAGGATCGAGCTGGTTTGACCAATTTTCCCTTCTTCTCGGCACGATTTACGCTAACTCATTTCCCAATTCGACCCAGGCTGCGGGTCAGGCTCTCGACTTTGCCTCGTTTTGACCTGTTGCCCCTTCCCAGGCTGTCTACAATCGTCAAGCGGCACGGATAGCCTCCAAATAACACCATTGATGACATGCATCCCAGACTACACTCCGAAGGAGGTGCCTCTTGTCTGCCAAGCCCTGTTCTGCGACCTCTTCTTCTACGGTGTCACGATCTCAATGGCCAAGAATCGTCAGGCTCGTCGAGCCGCAGGAGAACAAGACGCATCTGGCCGCCTTTGCCAGGACCGTCCAATCGGGGTTGAGCTGCCAGCCCAAGAGCCTGCCTTGGGCCTTTTTTTATGATGAGGAGGGATCGCGGCTCTTCGAGGCGATTTGCGAGCTTCCCGAGTATTACTTGACACGAACCGAGGACGGAATTCTGCGCCGGCATGCCGATGAGATGGTCGCTGGTCTGGCTGCCGGTGGCGATACCGGCCTGGAGCCGACGATCATCGAGCTCGGCAGCGGCAGTGCGGTCAAGACCCAAAGGCTGCTCGCCGCGGGGCTGCGGCAGCACGACCGGCTCCATTATGTTCCCATCGACGTTTCTCCCTCCGCGCTTGAAGATTCGGCCCAGCGTCTGACGCGGCGCTTTGCCGAGCTGAAGGTCACCGGCTACGTGGCCGATTATCGACGCGGGTTGGAACGGATCATGGCCCGAGCCAAGGGCCCTCGTCTGATCGTCTTTCTGGGCTCGAGCCTGGGCAACTACGAGATGGATGCAGCCGTCGAGCTGCTCACCATGATCGGCCAGACCATGCGACCGGATGACCGATTGCTGCTCGGAACCGACATGGCCAAGGAACGGTCGTTGCTGGAACCTGCCTACGACGATTCCCGCGGAGTGACCGCGGCCTTCAATCTCAACCTGCTGCGGCGAATCAACAGGGAGCTGGGGGCCGATTTTGCGATTGAGGCCTTCGAGCACAGAGCGGTCTATCACCCGGACCGCGGCCGGGTCGAGATGCACCTGCTGAGCACCCGCGACCAGATCGTCCACTTTGCAGCCGCGGGCATGACGGTCCGTCTTGCCGAAGGCGAAATGATCCACACCGAGAATTCCCACAAGTACACTCCCGAGACCCTGTCCTATCTGCGGTCTCGCGCGGGGTTTGTGGAAGAGGCGGCCTGGACCGATGAGCGCGGCTGGTTCCGACTCCAGCACTGGCGGTTGAGTTGAGGGATGTCGAGCCGATCTGATGGCAAATTGATCCTGCTCAAGGCGAGATTGCCGCCGGACAGGTCACTCGAGCTTGACCTCGCCGCTTTTCACGCATTCCAGGTCAGCCAGCGAGGCACAGCCGGCAGGAAGCTCCGCGTCCTCGATGAGCATGTCGGGAATGTCGTCCTTGATGGCGAACCTGGTACCGCACCGGGTGCAGATCAGCACGTCTCCATCCTGGCGCAAGGGGGCCTTGCCCATCGGGCACACCAGAAGAGAAAGGAACTCGTCATTGAGCATCGGCACACGTCCTCATGCAGGAACCTTGACCCGTGGTAATCGTCGCCTGGCGATCACTCCACGTCCGGGCAGGGTAGAGTAGAGTAAAGTAGCGCGGGCTCGTGGGGGGCGAATGGTCGCCATTATGTCGCGACCAGCCTGGTGATTGAAGCCGAATCAGTACATCGAGCATCCTGGTAAATGAGAGTGCGACCCCCGCGGTTCTCTCCTCTGTTCCGCAGCGGCGTTCCTGGTCATAATCATTCGAGAGGCGATGAATTCTTCCGCAGGTCTCCGCCGCAACGCCGGCTCAGCCCTGAGATCCCGGCGGAACCGCGAGAGATTCCCATGGCATACGTTGTTCGCTACGGCCGGATGCGGTTTCTCGGCGAATACTCGGGGCCGAAGGATCAGGATCATTTCCGGGGCCAGCGCGTGGTGCTCCGCACCGATCGGGGAACCGAGCTGGGAGAAGTCCTCTGCCCGGCCACCGAACGGACGGCGAGTTATCTCGAGCAATCCGTTCCGGGTGAGATCCTGCGGCCGGCGACTGCTGAAGACCTGGAACATGAAGCGAAGCTGATCCCGGCACAGAAGAAGGCCTTCGATGTCTGCCAGGAGTTGATCTCCAGGCGCCGCCTCCAGATGGACCTGGTTGACGTCGAGATCATCCTGGGCCGCGAGCGAATCGTGTTTTATTACCTGGCCGAAAAGCGCGTGGACTTTCGCGAGCTCGTCAAGGACCTGGCTCGCGCGTTACGGACCCGGATCGAGATGCGCCAGATTGGCGTGCGCGACGAGGCGAAGCTGCTGGCCGACTATGGCGATTGTGGCAAGCCGGTTTGCTGCAATACCCATCTGACCGCCATGCCTCCTGTCTCCATGAAGATGGCCAAGCTGCAGAAGACCACGCTCGACCCGGCCAAGATCTCGGGCCGGTGCGGCCGGCTCAAGTGCTGCCTGCGGTACGAGTTCGACACCTATCGCGAGCTCGAGCGCCAGCTTCCCGCTGTCGGTACGCAGGTGGTCACCTCGAAGGGGCGGGGACGGGTGGTCGGGCAGGAGATCCTGGCCCAGAAGCTGGTCGTGGAATACGAGGACCACCGTCGAATTATCATCGGCCCCGACGACGTGCTGAGCGTCGAGCCTGCCAGGATCCGGCAAGCACGGGCCGACGAGCGGACCGGCCTGACGAGTGGCCGCTCTCATCGCGATGGACTCGAGAACCAATCCCTCCAGGGAATCGATGCCGATCATGCAGCCTGGTCCGATGACGGATCGATCGACGAGGCCGAGCCCGAAACTCCAGCGGAGGACGGCCACGATCTCGGGCCCGACCGGAGGGATCGCCGGGGAGGTTGATCGGCCCATGAACCTACGTGACCAACTGGCGCGGGTGATCGCCCGTGACTCTCGCTACACGATCGAGTCGTACGCCTTTGTGCTCGAGTCGCTGAAGTGCGCACGCACCCACAAGTTGCAAGAGCAGCGGAAACAGCGTGACCGGGACCGCGCGTCACGACCACGCAAGCGCGCCCAGCCCGCGCCTGCGCCTGCCGGGGAAGCCGAGACCGAGCAGTCGGGCCATGTCACCGGCGGCGAAGTCTGCCAGGCCGCCCGGCGCCTGGCACTGCGTTATTACGGGCTGATGGCGATCACCGTGCTCAATCAGTGGGGCATCCGCTCCACATCCGACATCGGCGAGATCGTCTACAATCTGATCGCCTCGGGCGACCTGGACCAGACCCCCAGTGACAAACGGTCGGACTTCGATGACGTGTTCGACTTCGCGAAGGCATTACAGCCGAAGTCGTTACTTGAAGAAGAACGGTCGCGCTAAGACGAGCACGTGACGATCCACACGGGTTGAAACCTGGTAGCTTTCCTTTTAGGTTCACGCTGGGCCGAGCCCACAGCCGGAGGCTGGGGCGGGGCCCGCATGCTGAGGCGCCGTTACGGACCGGCCCCGCAAGCGGGGTCGTTCCGCGGGCTAAAGCCTCGATACTGCTGAAGTTGAATTCGGCCTGAGCCCAGCATGGGGGAGGCATCCAATGCGACAGGAAGAACCGGAACTCGGCGGCCCGCTCGGGCCCCTTGCAGCACTGCGCAAGATCATCCCGTTCGAGGCGGCCGCGGCGAGCGACCGGCTGGGGTGGGTGGGCCTGGAGGCGGCTCGCTACCGTGCGGCGCCCGCCTCCGAACTCAACCCGCCCGCCATAACCTACGACCGGCTCGTCCTTTTTGCCCGGCCACCGGAGGAGCTGGACCTGCTGTATGAAGGGGTGAACCGGCATGTCCCGCCCCCCGCCGGATCGATCTCGGTGCTTCCGGCCGGCACCCCGGCCTCGTGGCGCTGGAGCGGGTGCTTCGACTGGCTCCACGTCTTCCTGGAGCCGGGGTTGGTGGCGCGGGTCGCCGCCGAGGCGTTCGGCCTCGACCCGGCGCGGCTGACGGTCCCGCCGCTCGACGCCCTGGACCTCCCTAACCTGCGG
>JAFAHT010000128.1 GCA_019237095.1 Planctomycetaceae bacterium | reverse complement strand
CTTGACCTGAATCTACCCATCCTGCCCGGTATCGAGGTCTGTCGCAGGATCAAGCTGCAACGACCCAAGCAGCCGGTCATCATCTGCAGCGCAGCTATTCTCGATGGCCACATCGCGGCGCTCGCCGCGATGGAGGTGGACCAGTTCCTCTCCAAGCCGTACCACCCCGCCGAGCTGCTGAGCCGGATCACCATCGAGCTGCAGCGGTCCGTACAACCATCCGCGGTGCAAGCAGAGCGTCTCACGACCAGTTCCTGGCGGGTGGATCGGACAGCACCGCGGCCCGGCCCTTCGCAGGCCCTGTTCAAGCTGCCGGCGATCGATTAACATGAGTCTCTTGAGCGATTCTTCCCTTGTGCCGGCGGCGATCGCCGGGCCGATTGGAGAATCTTGAAACACCTGATCATCAGGCACGTTCATCGCTTACGCAAGAGGACCGGTTTCATGGCTGGGAAACCGCTGAATCGACTGGAATTGAGACGTCAGAGCGAGGCCGCGGAGCCCCTCGATCCCATGGAAGACGAGACTGAAGAACTCGTCGAAGAAGTCGAGGAAGAGGACGTACCGGAACGGAAGCCCAAGAAGAAGCCCAAGGCCGCGCCCAAGGCCAAGGCCAAGTCGAGCAGGGCGGCCAAGCCGGCAGCCCGGATGCGCATCGTCTGGACCGTGATGAACGACGCGTACAAGGCCGTTGCCACCTTTGACTACACCCAGAAAGAGGCGGCCGAGGCCAGGGCCGCGGAGCTCACGGCCAAGGGGCGCGGGACTCACTTCGTGCAGCGCACCAAGGAACCGATGCCCGAGGACGCCCCGGGCCTGGGAGCGATCATCCCCCGCAACGAAACCCCTCCCCCGAAAGCGGCCGCCAAGCAAGCCGCGGCGGCCATCGAGGACGATGAGGATCTGGACGAGGAAGAAGACAGCGACGTAGAAGTGGACGAGGAGCCGGAAGACGAAGAGGATTGAACCGATCGACTTGCTCTGACTCCGGCCAATCCTCGAGAAAACGATCGTGGAGGAGTTGCGCAATCGGGAGGGCGGTGGGAAGTGACCCTGGACCAATTCACGCACCAAGCTCGCCGGCAGCCGTTCCGGCCGTTCCAGCTCGTCATGGTGGACGGGTCGAGATTCACGGTCGATCATCCCGAATTCGTGGCGATCGACCGCCGGGGTCGAGCGGTCACACTGCATGCCCGGGTACTTCGCCCATATCAGCCATAACGGCCCGATCCGCTACGGAGACGTCCCCGGCTCGATCGGGGTGCTCGAAGCGCACGACAAGCCCATGCCGATCGGCGGAAGCATCTTGCCGCGGCCATGACGAGAACGGGCTGGCGGTGTAGACCCTCCGGATCGGCAAGCAAGAGATCCCCGGGCGATGGGTCATCGTCGATCGGGTGTTTCGCCTCGGCTCTCCAAAATAGTCCAGGCCGTCAGGGTCAGTGCGGGAAGATCGAGACCGAAATGACACCGGCCGACGCTCAGATCCGGCGGGTAATGAATCCGGGCGAACCTCGATAGTAATGAAACGTCGGCAAGGGTTTAGAACAAGTGGGCGCAGACTGATTCGAACAGTCGACCTCACCCTTATCAGGGGTGCGCTCTAGCCAACTGAGCTATGCGCCCTCGCCATGCAGTCGAGCCTATTATTTTAATCGAGCGGAGGACCGAGTCAACCACCCGGCGAGTCTGAGGCTTGGACCGCATCAGTCGCCGGCGGCCTCGAGAAGAGGAGGAGACTCGAAGATGCAGCCGTGCTGGCCAGGAATCGCACCAGGTTGAACCGGGGTGGGATCGAGTAGGGGTCCTCGGTCAACTCGACCTGCTCGATCTGGTCCATCGGGATGAGCAGTACGCGACAGTGCCGTGTCGATCGCCCCACCAGGCACCAGAAACCGTGGAGCTTGGCCAGACGGTAGATTCCCAGCTTCGTCGTCTCCGCTGCGCTTGTTCCGGTCTCGCGAACGCGCAGTCGGACCTGCCGCCTTTGAGTCAGCGCAAGCAGAATTTGATCGTCGACTTCCCGGCGGGTTGGAGACGATTCCAGGTGATCGAGTGCGTCGCTCAGGATTTCGGCGGCGGCGAGCAGCCTCGTCCTCATCCCCTCCGGAAAGCACTGGACCAGCTTGTCGATCGCCTGGTTCGCGTGCCGGCTCAGCCCCAGGTCGTCGTCCGAGCCCCATTGCCGGCAAGACACCAAGAGCGCCAGGGCTTCGCGCTCCTCCATCTTCGGCGGCTGCAGAAAGACGTTCTGCGCAAGCTGATACCCCTGGCGGTCGGACCGATAAAGGACGGAAATGCCTGCCCCGGCCAACGCGGCGAGGTCGCGATAGATTGTCCGCCGGCTGACCTCGCAGATCTCGGCCAGCCGCCGCGCATTGGGGCACCGTTCCGTCTGTAGCAAGACGATGAGCTGGATCAGCCTGGCGAGCGGAAAGTGGCTCGAGTGCGACGGCTCTGCCGGAACGATCGAACGCTCACGACTATTGTTGTTTTCGGAGAACGCCGTTCCCATGCCGAACCCTCTCCACGGCGCGCGGCCGTCGCGGCCTCGGTGCATAATCGGTCCACCAATTAGCCTAAGCCATCTCGCGATGCGATGAGAACCCGCCCTGAGAAAACTTGGCAAGTGCTACCAAGGAAGAACCTTAGGTCATAATAGGCCACCGCCTGTCCCCGCGAGCCTCGTCGCCAGGGACCGCTCCGGGACAGCCGTTAGACTCGCTTTCGGTCAACCCGGCTCTGGTTCACCAGGCTGTTGACATTGCCAGCTTTCTGCTCTATCCTGGCATACGTTGATCTATGCCCGGGCAGATAGCTCAGTTGGTAGAGCACAGGACTGAAAATCCTGGTGTCGGGAGTTCAACTCTCCCTCTGCCCATTGCACTCAGGGGTATGACTGTGGCGACGATGATCGACCTGAGGCGCGGTCGCGTGAATGTTCCCTGAGCTGTAATCACGCTGGCTCCTATGCAGGCGCGCGAGATCGCCCTGCCGCAGGGTCCACGGCGAGGGCGACCGAGAACGGATCGGGACATCAGTGCTGCAGCTCGGGATAGAGCTTCCACGAGCCGGGCGAGTGCCAGAGTCGCGAGATCAAGAGTTCGCGGTTGAGGAGGAATTCCTTGGGCAGCTTGCCGTAGAGGTTAAATTCCAGCTCCTCGACAGAGACCGCTTCGCGGAGCCAGGCCTCGCGATCGACCTCCATGAGCTGGGCGAAATCTTGCATGGTGAAGCCCTCCAGGCCGTCCAGGTCGAGATCTTCTGGGCGCGGCATCCAACCCAGCGGGCTCTCCACTCCGTAGCCGCGGCCGTGGACGCGTTCGACGATCCACTTGAGCACGCGCATATTCTCGCCGAAACCCGGCCAGAGGAAGCGGCCGTCGGGGCCCTTGCGGAACCAGTTCACCCGGAAGAGCCTGGGCGGGTTGGGGAGCTGGCGGCCGATGTCGAGCCAGTGGTTAAAGTAGTCGGCCATGTGATAGCCGCAGAACGGGAGCATGGCCATGGGGTCGCGGCGGACCGTGCCGACATTCCCGGCCGCGGCTGCCGTGGTTTCCGAGCCCATGGACGCCGCGAGGAAGACGCCGTGGCTCCAGTTAAAGGCCTGGAAAACCAGCGGGACGATCGATGACCGCCGGCCGCCGAAGATGAAGCCGCTGATCGGCACGCCCGCGGGGTTCTCCCATTCCGGGTCGAGCGTCGGGCACTGCGCCAGCGGCGCGGTGAAGCGGGCGTTGGGATGTGCCGCCTTGCGGCCGCAATCTGGCGTCCAGGGCTGTCCGTTCCAATCGGTGAGCTTGGCCGGTGGCTTCTCGGTCATGCCCTCCCACCAGACGTCACCGTCTTCTGTCAAGGCGACGTTCGTGAAGATTGTGTTTCGCTTGATCGTATCCATGGCGTTGCGGTTGGACTGGTACGAGGTACCGGGAGCCACGCCGAAGAAGCCATTTTCCGGGTTGATCGCGAACAGGCGGCCGTTCTGACCGATCTTGATCCAGGCGATGTCGTCGCCCACAGTGGTGACCTTCCAGCCCTTGAAATGTTCGGGCGGGATCATCATGGCGAAGTTGGTCTTGCCGCAGGCGCTCGGGAAGGCCGCCGCGATGTAGGTCTTCTCGCCCTCGGGCGATTCCACACCCAGAATCAGCATATGCTCGGCAAGCCAGCCCTGGTCGCGGGCCATGCACGAGGCGATGCGCAGGGCGAAGCATTTCTTGCCCAGCAGGGCGTTGCCGCCGTAACCGCTGCCGAACGACCAGATCGCCCGCTCCTCGGGGAAGTGGACGATGTACTTCTGCTTGGGATTGCAGGGCCAGGGCACGTCCTCTTGACCGGGCCGCAACGGCATGCCCACGGAATGGGCGCAGGGCACGAAGAAGCCATCGCCTAGGGCGTCGAGCACCGGGGTGCCCATCCGCGTCATGATCCGCATCGAGACCGCGACATAGGCCGAGTCGGTCACTTGCACGCCGATGTGGGCGATTGGCGAGCCGATCGGGCCCATGCTGAAGGGCACGACATACATGGTTCGCCCGCGCATGCAGCCGTCGAAGAGATCTCTCAGGGTTTGCTTCATGGCAATGGGATCAACCCAGTTGTTGGTCGGTCCCGCGTCGTCCCTGCGCCAGCTACAGACGAATGTTCGATCCTCGACCCGGGCCACGTCAGTCGGGTCCGAAAGAGCCAGGTAGCTGTTCGGTCGTTTTTCGGGGTTGAGCCGCCGGAAGGTCCCCTGGTGCACGAGCAGCTCGCACAGCCGGTCGTATTCCTCTTGCGAGCCGTCGCACCATACGACTTCGTCGGGCCGACACAACTCCGCCATCTGATCAACCCAAGGCCTGAGCTGTGGCAGTTCTAAGCTCACAGCAGGCAAGATTCCGGGCACCACCGGCGCGATCGTGGTCATCATTCGCTGCCTCCTCACGCTCAAATCAGAAAATCAGGGGCACTTCGGTCCACGAATTTGATGGGGCGACGGCCATTGCCCCGCAAGAATCCTGTGCTTGATCCCGCAAGACCCGAAGCTCTCGTTTGTGAGTCCCCTACATGGACCTACCTCGGGAAGGAACATCCCCCCAAGGCAGCCGGCCAGTGGCGGATGCGTCATGCATGCGGTCATTTCTGGTCGGCCTCCGCGATGTACCAAGATGCATCGTAACTCGCGCAAGGACCGGTCTCAAGTGAGTTTTGCTGCGAATGCAGCAAAAGGGCAGAACAAGACGTGGTGGAATGGTGACGGTGATGGCGAGGGGAGGCAAACAGATTCAGAGCAGGGTGCCGTGGAGGATGACCAGAGCAACGCTAAAATAAATGATCAATCCGGTCACGTCGACCAATGTTGCGACGAACGGCGCTGAGGAGGTGGCCGGGTCCATACCCAGCCACTTGAGGATGATGGGGAGCATCGAGCCGGTGATCGTGCCCCAGAGAACGATTCCCAGGAGCGAGCAGGAAACGGTCAGGCCCACCAGCATCCAGTGCTCTCCATAGAGGCTTGAGAAGGCGCTCCAGAGCGCGATCCGGAGGAAGCCGATCGTGCCCAGAATGAGTCCCAGGAGAAGACCGGAGAAGACCTCCCGGCGCATCACGCGCCACCAGTCGCGCAGCTTGACCTCACCCAGCGCCAGGGCGCGGATGATGAGGGTGGCGGCTTGCGATCCGGAGTTGCCCCCGCTGGAGATAATGAGTGGCACGAAGAGGGCCAGGACGACGGCCCTGGAGATCTCGTGCTGGAAGTATCCCATCGCGGTCGCGGTGAGCATCTCACCGACGAAGAGGATCACCAGCCAGGTGGCCCGCTTGCGAATCATCTCCAGGAGCGGCGTGCTCATGTACGGCTCGTCGAGTGCTTCCAGACCGCCAAACTTCTGGATCTCGCGGGTGGCTTCTTCCTCGGCCACGTCAAGGACGTCGTCGAGCGTCACGATGCCGACCAGCCGGCCGTGGCTGTCGATCACGGGCAATACCGTGCGGTCGTACTGGCGAAAGACCTTGACCGCCTCTTTCTTGTCGTCGGTGGCGTTCAGGCTGACGAAGCGATGGTCGCAGAGGTCCGACACGACGGCGTGCAGGGGCGCCAGGAGGATCTCGCGGATTCGCAGGTCGTCGATCAGGCGATTGTTGCCGTTGACCACGTAAATGACGTTGAGCGTCTCGCTGTCGCGTCCGTGGGCGCGCACATGGTCCAGCACGTGGCGGAGCGTCCACTCCTTGCGAACGGACACGAAGTCCGGCGTCATGAGTCGCCCGACGCTGTCCTCGCCATAGGTCAACAGCCTGCGCGCGATCTCGCGCTGATCGGGATTGAGAAGCGCCAGCAGCCGCTCGGATTGCTCGGGAGAAAGCTCGGCCAGCAGCGCAGTCCGGTCGTCGGGAGCCATCGCGTTGAGGATGGTCGCCGACTCCTGCTCGGAGATCGACCCCAGCACGGCGAGCTGGGTCTCGAGGTCCAGATATTCAAACGTCTCGGCGGCGAGCCGCGACTCGAGCAGCCGCATTACCCGAAGTTGCTCAGCCGGGCTCAGTTGTGAGACCACGTGGCCGAGGTCGGCCGGGTGCCAGCGGTTCACGACATCGCGGAGCGTGTCGTCGTCGCCCAGCTCGATCAGCTCTCGGATCTCAGGAAGGACGAGCTTGCCCAGCATCACGTCACCAATTTGAGTCCGGGTTTCGCGGGGCAGGCTCCCGCAGGTGGATTCCGATCAACTATGAGCCGCATGCAAGCGAAGTCCGGCCGCACTGCCTCGATCCCGACTCGCCATCCGGAGAGAATGGACGCGAAGGTTCCGGTCAACCAAAAAGGACCGAGAGGCACCAGCCCGAACTGCGAAGCATCGTCGCTCCGCCCAAGCTTTCTTGTTATGGCAGAAGCTGCAAGTCGCCGCAAGGTCCGCTCGCTCGTTTCGAGAGAAAGCGCATCAGCCTGAGAACCGTCGCACCGTGAAGACTCGTTGGCATCGCAACCTGGGCCGCCCTGGCATGCTGCAAAGTTGGTGTTGACCGCCCTCTGATCGCTACTGCTTTCGTTGCGAATTTGTTTGGTTCGGCAGTGGTCTCCCGACCCCGCCATTCGGCGGTTTCGTTCGGCGAGGGTCTCCCGACCCCACCGTTCGGCCGACCGATATTGTAAAATCCACCACCAACACCAGGGCTAGCGGTGTAGCCTGGGGTACCCGCGAAACTGATAGCGGAGTTGTTGGTGATGGTACTGTCCTTCACCGTCAGCGTGCCGACATTGTAAAATCCACCAACAGCATAAGCAGAGTTCCCGTTGAATATGCTGTGGATCACCGTCAACGTACCACCATCCTGGTTGTAGATGCCGCCGCCATGGCCGGAGCCAGTGACGTTAGATAGCGGAGTTACTGGTGAAAATGCTGTTGGCCACCGTCATAGTCGCATCATATTCGTTGACGATGCCTCCGCCAGCTCCGGCGGAGTTGTTCCTGAAGATACTGTCACTCACCGTCATCGTACCGAGGTTTTTCGATGCCGCCGCCTGAATCAGCGGAGTTATTGGAGAAAACGCTGTTGTTGACCGTCAATGTACCGCCGGCGCTGGAGATGCCGACGACGACGGTGGCAGAATTGTCGATAAAGTTGCTATCTGTCACCGTTGCTGTACTGAAGTTATTGATGCCGCCGCCGCAGCCACCGACAGTAATACCGTTAGCAGAGTTTTTAACGATAATAATGCCGGACTCAGCGAAGTTGCCCGTATTACCCCGGCACGAAAGTTGCTCACTAATGCCATGATGGCACTTCATCTTCGTCCGTGGGAGGAAGGTCTCATGGCTGTCCCCTTGTCCGATACTCGTGAGCTGTCTGATGAAGTCCTGGAAGTCCTCCGCCTGCGCGCCCTGCATGGCTGTGAGCTGGGGTTCACTGAGGCCGAGGTGGCCGACCTCCTCGGCGTCCGTCGCGAGACGGTCTGCCGCTGGTGGACCGCGTATGCCCAAGGTGGTCTGGACGCCCTCCCCCGTGAGCGAACGAGACGGCCCTAGGGCTCGGGTCGCTCCCTCTCGGACGAGCAGGCTGACCATATCCAGCGGCTGCTGCGTACCCATAGCCCGGAGGAGTTGGGCATCGCCGCCCCGCTGTGGACCCGCCGCACCGTCGCTGACCTGATCCGCTAAGAATTCGGCATCTCCCTGGCGGTGCGGACTGTCGGCAGGTGGGGTGGGCAGATGGGGTCAGACCGAATTTTTAGTTAACTAAAAATTCGGTCTGACCCCCGCGCCTCGCGAATCGTTCTCTCTGACCGATTTCTCCCCTTGCTCTCGCATTCGCCACGCCATTCAGAATCGAGTCAATGTTGGTCGATATCGAGTCAATGTTGGTCGACCAGCAGCGCAGAGCGAGTTGCGGGTTGGTACTTCCGTCGGCGATCCAAGGTGCGATCTGGCGTCGAAGCGAAGGCTTGGAGGCGGGTGTTGGTCGATGTCTCGCCATCGGCTGGATCTGTTATACTACGCTTTTACCAGCCCTTACGGATGAATCAAAGGTAACGCGATGGCCAAGCACATCTTCGTGACGGGCGGCGTGGTCAGCTCGCTCGGCAAGGGACTGACCTGCGCGTCGATCGGCATGATCCTGGAGCAGCGCGGGCTGCGGGTGCGGCTGCAGAAGTTCGACCCCTACATCAACGTCGATCCGGGGACGATGAGCCCGTACCAGCACGGCGAGGTCTACGTGCTCAACGACGGCTCCGAGACCGACCTGGACCTGGGACACTACGAGCGGTTCACTCATGCGCCGCTGACGAAGGATTGTAACTACACGACGGGTAAGATTTACCTGTCGGTGATTCAGAAGGAGCGCGAAGGTTATTACGAGGGCAAGACGGTTCAGGTGATCCCGCACGTCACCGACGAGATCAAGGCGGCCGTAGGCCGCCTGGCCACCGATGACGTTGATGTGGTGATCGCCGAGATCGGCGGCACGGTCGGAGACATCGAGGGGCTACCGTTCTTGGAGGCGATCCGCCAGTTCGCCCTCGATGTGGGTCGCGAGAATTGCCTGTACATTCACCTGACGCTCGTCCCCTACCTCAAGGCGGCGGCCGAACTCAAGACGAAGCCGACCCAGCACTCGGTGGGTGCCCTGCGGCAGATCGGCATCCAGCCGGATATCCTGATCTGCCGGACCGAAGTCTCGATCTCGTCCGACGATAAGGATAAGATCGCCCTCTTCTGTAATGTCGAGCGGAAGGCCGTGATCGAGGAGCGGGACAAGCAGTTCAGCATCTACGAGGTGCCGCTGAGCCTGGTCGAGCACGGGCTCGACGACATCCTGGTCAAGCGGCTGGGGCTGCGCGCCGCCCCGCTGGACCTCTCGCAATGGAGCGAGATGGTTGACCGGATCATGAACCCCAAGCATGAGGTCCGAATCGCGGTCGTCGGCAAATACATGAAGCACCGTGATTCCTACAAGTCGGTCTACGAGTCGCTGGACCACGCCGGGATCGCCCATCGGGCACGGGTGCTGGTCGTGCGGGTCGAGGCCGAAGAGGTCAGCGCCCGCGGCGCCGAGGCCCTGCTCGGCGGCGTGGATGGAATCCTCGTACCGGGCGGCTTCGGGATGCGCGGAATCGAGGGCAAGATCGAGGCGATCCGGTTCGCGCGGACCAATCAGATCCCCTTCTTCGGCATCTGTCTGGGCATGCAGTGCGCGGTCATCGAGTTCGCCCGCAGCATCCTCGGGCTGGATGAGGCCAACAGCACCGAGTTCGACAAGACGACCGACCATCCGGTGATCGCTCTGATGGAAAACCAGCGTTCGGTCCAGCAACTCGGGGGTACGATGCGGCTGGGTGCATGGCCCTGCATGCTGGCGCCGGACCGGCTAGCCCGGCGGGCTTACGGTGCCGAGCAGATCAGTGAGCGCCATCGCCATCGCTACGAGTTTAACAATGAATACCGCAAGGCGTTTGAGCAGCACGGCCTGATCGCGACGGGCACCAGCGCCGACGGCGTCATTGTCGAGATCGTCGAGCTGCGCAACCACCCCTGGTTCCTGGCCGTTCAGTTCCATCCCGAATTTCAATCCAAGCCGACCAGGGCCCATCCGCTCTTCCGCGATTTCGTGGGCGCCGCGCTGCAGCGGAGGGAGACGAGCCGTGCGTGAGCCGGGCCGGAGACGACCGTGGCCACCGCGCGGCGCGAGTGCGAGCCGTTGGCCCGCCCAGGCCGGGTGAACAGGCCATGGTGATTGTCGCGCGAGACTTCAAGACGTCGATCCCTCCGGCACGATTGTCGTGGCCGGCACGCTCTACCTTGCAGGCTCGAACCGGCCCCTGGCTACCGGCGTCGGCAACCTGATGGCTGCCGTCTCGTGGCCGATCGCCGAGGTCCTGGGCACCGTGACTCGCAACCCGGCACTCCTGCTCGGGCGTTCGCCTCCCGAACTAGAACCGGGCCAACCCGCGAGCCTCGTCGTCTTTCGCCATGGGGCACCGGACGAGTTCATCCTGACGCGCACGGTCGTGGACGGGGTCTGGCACGAATCGGCTACCTGAGGGCGGAAGGCCACGCCGTACGTCCTCCGCCACTTCCCGGCCGGCCATGGCGCTCATCGGCTGACCGAGCATCAACAGCAGGAGAGCGGCATACGCGATGCGTCGTCTCATTTCGCGAACCTCGTGATCGGGGCAGGTTGAGGTTGCCAAGCACTGCCTATCTCGACTCTTCCATTTCAAGCATAGCTTTCGGCCCGCCCACGATGAAAAAAAAACACTCAGCGGCAGGTGTGTGCAAACCTGAGCGGAGCGGGTTTGGTTTGAGGAAGGCAGCCGGCACCTGCGATCAGGCGTTTTCCGCGGGATCCTTGCCGTTGATCCAATCACCTTCGAGCTTCTGGTAGCTGAAAGGCTCGAGCAATGAGCCGGTATCGCCGGCCTTCCAGCCGATGACCTGGTTGGGCTTACCGCGGAGCTTGCTACGCTCTTGCCAGCGGGCTGCCCAGGAACCGTCGGCCTCGGCAACCTGGCCGGTATCCTTGTCAAAGTAGAGGGCCTTACCCTCGCGGTACGACTTGACGCCCATGTTGACCGTCGTGATCGCCGCGTAGCCCAGGTCGGCCGGGCAAAGTGTCTCGGGGTTGCGCGAGCGCATGCACTCGATGTAGTGCTCCCACAGCGCCCAAGTGTCCTCGCGTGGTTGCCGGGGCTTGAAGCTGTCGCCACCGTCGCCCTGGTTGGCTCCTGGAGGAGCGGGCTTGCCCTCCAGCTTCTGCCGGATCACCGCGAAGCCGGCGTGCGCGTGGGGCTCGAACTTGATCGTCGCGGTATGGCCGCGGATCACTTCGGGAAGCTGGACGTCGTTGCACATGGTCGCCGAGATGAGAACCTGGCAGCCCTCGTCATAGTCGGCGACGACCGTGGCCATGTCGGGCACGTCGCGACCGTCATACTCGAGGTAAAGGCCCCCTGCCCCGACCACCCGGCGCGGGAAGCGGACGCCCATCGCCGTGATCAGGTGGGTGAGCTGGTGGACGAAGAGGTCGGTGTACATGCCCCCGCCGAACTCCCAGTAGCACCGCCACTGGGCGTACTTGGCCCGGTTGAACGGCATCTCGGGAGCCAGGCCGAACTCCGTCCCCAGGAACATCTTCCAGTCCACGGTCTTGGGGTTCATGTCCTTGGTGAGAGGATAATAGCGCCACTGGCCCTCCTTGCTGTTGCGGGAGTAGGACGTCTGGCCTTGCATGACATGGCCGATCTTGCCTTCGGTGATCATCTGGTTGGCCAGCTTCCAGCGCGGATCGGCGGTGGACTGGACACCGACGGTGAAGACTTGCTTGGTCTTCTTGACCGTTTCCGCGACCTTGCGGGCCTCGTCGATCGTGTGGGTCATCGGCTTTTCGCAATAGACGTCCTTGCCGGCCTCCATGGCGTCGACCGACATCCGCGCGTGCCAGTGATCGGGGGTGGCGATCAGCACGGCATCGATGTCCTTGCACTCGAGCAGGCGGCGATAGTCCTTGGTGATCCGGTCCTTGTCCTTGCCCTGAGGGTCGAGGCCGCATCTTCCCGCGGAGTAGTAGAGACCCCTTCCGGTCTCCCTGCCGTTTTTCATCCACTTACCGCCGTCCCAGACGTCGCACAGGCCGATGATATCGACGCCCTTGTTCTCGTCCTTGAGGTGGTTGAGGATCCGGATATGCTCTTGGGCCCGGCCCCCGGGACCGAGGATGCCGATGTTGATCCGCTCATTGGCGCCCTTGACCTTGCCGAGAGAGGGATGGGGAAACGCGCCGGTGGCAACGACTGCGCCAGTCGCGACACCTGCTGATTCCAGGAACGTGCGACGGCTCACCATGGGTTTTTCCTTCATCGATGACACTCCTGAACCGCGGAAAGTGGGCAGACGACCGGTTCGAGCGGATGTTCAAGGCAGGGTGGCAAGACCCCGAAGGGCCGCGACGCTGGAGGGTTGAACCGAGGACCTGCCCCTAAGGTGGTCCGGAGTCAAGACTGCCAGGCAAGAGCGCGATACACCGGCCGGCACGATCCAGCGCGGCGA
>JAFAHT010000574.1 GCA_019237095.1 Planctomycetaceae bacterium | reverse complement strand
GGGGGCGGTGTGAACCTCGCGGACGAGCGGACCAAGTTCCTCGAGGATATCGTCGACCGTCTCGACCAACTTGGCGCCGTCACGGATCAGGCGGTGGCAGCCGCGGCTGGCCAGGCTGTCCACCGGGCCGGGCACGGCGAAGACCTCCCGGTTCTGCTCCATGGCGTGGTGCGCCGTGGACAGCGACCCGCTCCGCGGCGCGGCCTCGACCACGACCACGCCGAGGCAGAGGCCGGAAATTAATCGGTTCCTCTGGGGAAAGAGGCCCGCCAGCGGAGCCTGGCGCATCGGCAGCTCGCTCAGAACGACGCCGTGCCGGGCGATCTCGCCGGCAAGCTCGGCGTGCTCGGGTGGGTAGACTTGCTCCAGCCCGTTGGCCAGGACGGCGATGGTGCGGCCGCCGGCCTTCAGTGCCCCCTGGTGGGCCGCGGCGTCGATGCCTCGCGCCAGGCCCGAGACGATCGTGAACCCGGTCCGCGCCAGCGACGAGGCCAGGCGGTCGGCGATCCTCATCCCGTAGGAGGTGCACCGCCGCGAGCCGACCAGGGCGATGGCGAGCTGATCGCGCGGCTCGAAAGCACCTCGCGCGTAGAGCAGCGCCGGGGGGTCGGGCGTTTCGAGCAGCGGCGGCGGATAGCGCGGGTCGCCGCGCGCGATCAGCTCGACGCCGGCGCGACGGCAAAGCTCGATTTCGGCCGGTCCGTCCAGGTCGCGCCGCGCTCGCTGGATCTTCTCGGCAATCTTCGGCCCCACTCCGGGAACGTCGCGGAGCTCGGCCAGCGAGGCGTCGAGCACGCGGCCGGCCGTCCGGAACCGCTCGAGCAGTGCCCCGCAAGTATGCGGACCCACCCCGGGCACCATCGTGAGCAGGACCAGATCGCTGATGTCGCTCTGCGAGGGGGCGTGGTCCAAACTGCACTCCAGTTCGTGGCGAAGAGGGACAGGCCGCGGCAATCCATCGCGATCGTGCTTGGGCGGTCACTTGCAAAGGGCGGTCAGCACCGCATGAACGTCGTCGGGACTGGCCGCGTCGGTCAGCTCGACGTGCCCGAGGGCTCGCGGCAGCACAAACCTGACCTTGCCGCGCTGGTTCTTTTTGTCGCGGCCCATGGCGTCGGTCAGTCGATTGGGATCGAGCCCGGAGATCGCGACCGGCAGACCGAACCGCTCGAGCAAGCGGCTCAGGCGCAGGGTGACCTCGGGCCCGATCCAGCCCAGGCGCTCGGCCAGATGACATTCGGCGACCATGCCGGCCGCCACGGCCTCACCGTGCTGGTAGGCCCCGTCATAGCCGGCGACCGCCTCGATCGCATGCCCGACGGTGTGGCCGAAGTTGAGCACGGCGCGCAGCCCCGTTTCGTCGCGCTCGTCCTTCGCCACGACATCGGCTTTAAGCCGGCAGCACCTCCCGACGATCGACCGCAGGGCCTCGCCCCGGCGGTCGAGAATCGACTGGGCCCGGGTTTCCAGCTCGCCGAAGAAGGCGGCATCAAGGATGACCCCATACTTGACCACTTCGGCGAGGCCGCAGCGCAGCTCGCGTGCAGGCAACGAGTTCAGGGTTTCGGTGTCGATCCAGACGCCGACTGGCTGGTGAAACGCGCCAATGAGGTTCTTCGCCCGGGGAAGGTTGATCCCGACCTTGCCGCCGACCGAGCTATCCACCTGGGCCAGCAAGCTGGTCGGCAGCATGAGCAAGGGCAGACCGCGGGCGTAAGTTGCGGCGACGAACCCCGTAAGGTCGCCGATTACTCCCCCGCCCAGCGCGACAACGACGGTGTGCCGGTCGGCCCGCATCGCAGTCAGCTCGTCATAGAGCTTGACGACGGACTCTAGGCACTTGGTCGGTTCGCCGGCGGGCAGCACCACCGGACGACCCTCGATTCCGACGCGGTCGAGAGCGGCCCGGCAGGCCGGCAAGTAGTCCAGGCCGGCGACGTTTCGGTCGGTGACGATCAAAGCGGCACGGCACGCCTTGCCGGCCCAGGTCGCATCCAGCGCCGAGCGAGCAAACGGTCCGGAACCGCCGGGGTCGCCACTGGTCACCCGGACCTCGTAGGCGCGCGGCCCCAGCGGCACGGGCACCCGGATCTCCTGACTCAGGTAGGCGTCTGGCATGCGGAATGCTAGCTCCACAGGATGTTGACGAGGCAGCCGTCGATTCGACGTTCCAGTCTAACATGCGCGCGGCGGTCGCCTGAAGGGCGCGCAGACCCTGCCCGGTCCCGGGTCGCGTTGCCTCCTCAGCACCGGACTGTTAGGATATGTTGTCCAGATCGTGACCCAAGCGGCGATCGTAACCCACTTCGAGTGGTCCAGTCATGAGCGACCCACTGACGTGGTCCCCGATCCGTCTCGGCCGGTGGTTCGGAACGACGGTCAAGGTTCACATCTTTCTGATCCTCTTCGTCGTCATCGAGCTGCTGACGGCCCTTCTGGCCACCAAGGCGGAGGATGGACTTCGACACTTACCGCAAACGGCCTGCTGGCTGTCTCTGCTGATTCTGGCCCTGGTGATCCATGAACTCGGGCACGCCCTGACCGCCTACGGGCTGGACTGCGAGCAGGAGGACGTGCACCTCTGGCCTCTGGGCAACCTTGTCGGGCCGTCGCTGTCACCCCGCTCGAGCGAGCATTTTCTGGTGGCGCTGGCAGGTCCGGTGACCAGCGGGGCCCTGTTTCTGGGCATCGCCGTCGGCCTCAACCTGTTCACCGGGGCCAGGTTCGTCTGGAACCCGTTTGGCAACTCGACAGACTCCGGCGCACCCTGGCTGGCCGAGAACGTACCGGCCACCCCGCTGAGCCCGATCTGGATCATCGGCTGGTTCGGCTATCTAAACTACCTCTTGTTCCTGGTGAACCTTCTGCCGGCCCTGCCTTTCGACGGCGGGCGGATGTTCCGCGCCTACCTCTCCAGCGCTTCAGTGGTCTCCGCACGAGACAACATTTATGCACCCTGGACAGCCCGCGCCACGGCGGCGATCCTGTTCTTGACGGGTCTGGTTCGCCTGGTGGTGAAAGGGCGGGCCGATGGTATCACGGTCATCATGCTCGCGCTCTTGATCGAGCTTCTGGTCAGGACCGAGTCGCGGATGCTCGAGGACGGTGGCTACTTCGAGGATGGCGTGTTCGGCTACGATTTTTCCGAGGGCTACACCAGCCTGGAAAACAGTGCGGCTAAGGTGCGACCTTACAAGGAGAGCGCTCTGCGCCGCTGGCGGCGACGCCGTTCTGATCTCCGCCGGCAGCGGCAGATGATCCGCGCGGCTGCCGAGGAACGCCGGATGGATGAAATTCTCGACAAGCTGCACCGCGAGGGGCGGGCCTCGCTCACCGAGGAGGAACATCGTTTTCTGGTGCGGGTCAGTACCCGCTACCGCAACCGGCAGAAGACTCAAGAGTAAAGGTAGCGCTCAGTACTCGGTGGTCACTGGCAAGCGATCATCCCGGAAGGACGATTCATGAAGGGCCGGTCACGACCCGCGCGAAAGAAACCGAGCCGTGCCGAGCTCAAGCCCGGGCAGTGCCTGTGCGACTTCTGCACCGGCAAGTGCTGCCGTTATCTCTCGCTGCCCATCGACACGCCGCACACCTGGGACGAATTCGATTCGATTCGCTGGTATCTGGCCCATGGCCAGACCCTGGTTTATGTCGTCAAGCAGCAGTGGTATCTGCTGGTCAAGACCCGGTGCCAGTACCTGAGCTCCGACAATCGATGCCGGATCTACTTCAACCGCCCCAAGATCTGTCGAGAATACACGACCGACGACTGCGAGTACGACGACGAATGGTCGTTCAGCAAGGCGTTCGAGACTCCCGAGCAGATCTGGGAATATGCCGAGGCCTTGCTACCTCCCCGCCGCAGGCGCGAGGCCGGGCCTGCCAACGGACTGCCAATCCTCGCTGGCGCCGGCCCGAATGGGATCGTCGGCGGTTGACGAGTGACCGGAAAGGTGGATGATAGAACTTGAGAGCGTGGCCCTATGCGCTTTGCAGACCGTCGGGCCACGAGTTCAGCCGCGGACCCGGGGACGGTCGACGATGGCCATACGATCGAATCATTACGAGGCGGCCTTCGAGGCGTATATTCGCGCCCTGCGGGTTCCGTGCGTGGCGATCGACGAGGCCAGGCGAGCGATCTTCGGCAAGAACGGGGTGAAAAACCCTGATTTTCTGTTGTATCCTCGATTCTCGACCAACCTGGTGGTGGAGGTGAAGGGGAAACGCGGCAAGAATGCACGAGGCCGGCGCGACTGGGAGAACTGGGTCACAACCGACGATCTGGACGGCTTGGTGCGCTGGCAGGCGATGTTCGGCCCCGGTTTTCGGTCGATCCTGTCCTTCGTCTATGCCGAAACGCCGCAGGCGTTCCCCCTGCCCGGGAACGGTGGTGCTTTCGAGTTTCGCGGGCTGGAATACCGCTTCTGGGCAGTGGGCCTGGACGACTACATTGCCCACCTCCGGTCACGCGGACCCGCCTGGAAGGCGGTCGCCATGGCCCGCAAGGCGTTTCGCCGCCGAGTTCGCCCACTCCAGGAATGGCTGCCCATGACCGTTGATGCTCCTCGTAAACCCAAACCCGTCAAGGAACGTGAACGATGCAACGCAAACGATCGCCCTGGGTTTCCTGGCTTGCTCCCGGGCTCGTGGCCCTGGGCCTGATCTTCTGCCCGGCAGTCCGAGCCCAAGACGAGGAGCCAGGAGGGGGCGAATCATCCAAGGGCCAGCCCCTGGACGGCTACATCGCCACCAGCCTGCTTTGCGGACTGGCCCTGTTCGTCGTGGCCAAGACCGCGCGGCGCTGAAGTGTGATTGCAATCGCAATCGCGGAAGAGAGCAGACATGGCTGACGTCTGGGACGAGCTGCGCATGACCGAGTTTCCCGTGGCCCGGCGCTGGGCTTACCTCGACCACGCCGCTGTGGCGCCCCTGCCCCGCAGGTCCGGCGCCGTTCTGCGGGCCTGGACTCTTGAGCAGGAGGAGAACGGGGTTGTCAACTGGCCCGCCTGGGCAGCCAAGATCGAGGCCATCCGCGACTGCATCGCCAGCCTCTTGAGCGCCCACCGCGACGAGATCGCCTTGGTCAACTCCACGACCCAGGGCATTGGGCTGATCGCCGAGGGATTTCCCTGGCGGGATGGCGACAGCGTGGTGATTCCGGCGGAAGAATATCCCTCGAACATCTACCCCTGGATGAACCTGGCAAGCCGCGGAGTCTCGGTTCGCCTGGTACCCAGCCGGGCCGGGCGGATCTGGCCGGAGGACCTGATCGAGGCGATGGATCAGACGACGCGGGTGCTGGCGATCAGCCATGTCGAGTTCGCTTCTGGCTTTCGCAACGACCTCGACCGGCTGGTCGAGATCTGCCGGGTCCGCGGAGTGGCTCTCTGCGTGGACGCGATTCAGGGCTTCGGTCCGCTCGCGATCGACGTCCGGAGGACTCCGATTGACTTTCTCGCGGCCGATGGGCACAAGTGGCTGCTGGGTCCGGAGGGGGCGGGTCTGCTCTACGTGCGCCGCGACTGGATTGATCGCTTGCGGGCAATCGGGGTCGGCTGGCACAGCGTCGTCGGTTCCTACAATGCCCCGGAGATCGAGTTCCGGCTCAAGCCCAATGCCCAGCGCTGGGAAGGGGGTTCGTTCAACATGGCCGGTCTGCAAGCGCTGGGGGCGAGCCTGAGCCTGCTCCAGGAGATCGGTGCGGAGGCGGTGTCGAAGCGGATCCTCGACCGTGCAGCGGCGGTGCGCGAGCTGTCGACGCGTGCCGACTGGCGGGTGACTGGCTCGAAGCGTCCGGAGGATTGCTCCGGAATCGTCGCCATCGAGCACGACGACGTGCCTGCCCAGCAAGCGGCCCACGCACTGAGGCAACAGGGAATCGTGGTCTGCGCCCGCCGCGGCAAGCTGCGAATCAGCCCGCATATTTACAATGACGACGATGACCTTGAGCGTCTTCATGACGCGCTTGTCACCTGCCGCCGACACGTCTGAGCGAGACCGACAAAACCAGCACCTCGAGCCGAGGTCCACCATGCCCCAGAGTTCGTCTGACGCGTCTCGCACGGCCGTTTTCGCCGGCACCTTCGACCCGATCACGCTTGGGCATCTCGACGTGATCCGTCGCGGCCGGCTCCTGTTCCAGCATCTGGTTGTGGGTATCGGCGTCAACCCCAGCAAGGCGTCGCTGTTCAGCATCGACGAGCGGATCGCGCTGGCCAGGCAGGTGGTTCGGCCTTATTCCAACGTTTCGGTGGAGTGGTTCGAGGGGCTGACAGTGCAGTATGTGCGGCGGATCGGGGCGCGCGTCATCCTCCGCGGCTTGCGGACGCTGACGGACATGGAGTACGAGTTCGGCATGACCTTGACCAACCACCGGCTTGATCCTGAGATCGAAACGGTCTTCCTCATGGCCGACGGCGAGTACTCGCACATCTCCAGCTCGCTGATCAAGCAGGTCGCCCGATTCGGCGGGGCCGAAGCGCTGCACCAATTTGTGCCCGAGGAACTGATCGAGCCGATCATCAGCAAGCTCCACGACCAGAATCCTGCCGATCAGAGTCGGTGGTCAGGTTGACGCAGGGCAAGACCCGCATGGTGGTTGGCCGGAGGCGTCATCCCACCGGGCGATCACCCCAATTCTTGGGTATGAACAGGTCGCGCGACCACTGCCGCAAGCCCAGTCCCCGGGAACGGACTGCATCGTGCAGGGACCTGAGGGCTTTCCAGGATCGGTCGAAGCTCGAGTAGCTCAGCCACCCGGCGAACCCGTCGTCGCCGGAGTGCGTCCGGGACGTGATGACCCGGGTCGAGACGACCATGTGGTCGAAGATCTCGTTCAAGGCCGGGACGACGCGCGCGGCTTCCTTGGCGGCCGAGGCGGTTGCGACCTGACCCTGATCGGGCCAGCTCAGGTTCAGACTGCAACTCAGGAAACGCTCCTCGTCGGACTGTTTCTGAGTCAGCCAGAGGTAGGCGGCGTCATCCCAGAGATAGCGGACGCAGAGGTGCTCGACGCCAACCATCCGCTCGAGAGGAACGTCCTGATCGTGAAGGCCGCCGCGGACGGTCTCAGCGCTTGGCTCGTGAGGCCGAGCCGCGGCCGGTGCAGGGTCGCGCTGACCGCGAACGGGCTCGGCCCGGGTCGCCCGCAGCACGCGGGCCGTGCTGAGCATCTCATAGGACTGGACCAGCACACGGAATGCCCATTCCTCGCCGCCGACGTCGGGATGGAAGATCTTGCACTTCCGGCGATAAGCGTCGCGGATCTGCTCCAGCGTCGCATCCGCCGGGACGCCAAGGACCGCCTGCGGGTCGATGTCAAAGCTGAAGGAAGACAAGGAGGGATCCCTCTCGCCTCGTGTTTCTCAGAAGCGCGCTCTGCACTCTACCATGGGACGCCGCAGGTCGATCGTCAATTCCCAAGGGCAATCCGTCTGCCAGTCCCGGCGCGGGTCCGGGCCGGGTCACGATTCCCCCGTGGCCATTCGACCGTTGGCCAGGCGGCTGCGCAGATGCGAGGCGCGGGCGACGTTGCGCTCCTCGACTCCAAGTTCCGATCCGCGCAATTTTTGGAGGAAGGCCGGCTGGGTTTGGATGAAGAGCTCGTTGACCGTGGCGATCGACAGATCATCGATCAGGCCGAGATTGATGCCCATGCGCACGCTTGAGAGCAAAAGCATGGTCTCCTCGCTCGAGATCGTCTGCGCTGTCTTGAGCACGCCATAGGCCCGGCTCACCTGGTCGTGAAGGTGCTGGCGTCGTTCGGTGACCAGCGTCTGTCGGGCCTGCCGCTCGTACTGGAGCACCTGCGGAACCACGTCGGTGAGAATCCTGATCAACTCCTGCTCGCTCTTGCCCAAGGTCTGCTGGTTCGAGATCTGGTAGAAGTCGCCGAAGGCCTGGCTTCCTTCGCCGTAAAGGCCGCGAACCGCCAGGTTGATCTTCTGGAGAGCGCGGAAGACCTTGTCAATCTGCTTGGTCTGGACAAGGCCGGGAAGATGGAGCATCACCCCGACGCGAATGCCCGTCCCCACGTTGGTGGGGCAGGCGGTCAGGTATCCCAGCGATGGGTTGTAGGCGAACGCCAGGTTCTCCTCGAGCTGGTCGTCCAGCGCGTTGATCTCATCCCAAACCTCATTCAAGCGGAAGCCGGAGAGCATGTACTGGATCCGCAAATGGTCTTCCTCATTGACCATGATCGCGACGTTTTCCTGGGAGCTGATGGCCACGCCCCGGGGCCCCTCGCTGCCGGAAAGCTCGCGCGAGATGATCTGCCGCTCCACCAGGAACTGGCGATCCAGCGACGAGAGGGAATTAACGTCGAAGTACAGCAATTCGAGCTTGGCGGCGGAGATGGCCGACCGGAAATGCGACTCGATCTCCGTTTTCTCCGTCCGGCTGCCGCGATTTGTGAACGGAAAGTCGGCCAGGTTGCGAGCTAGCCGGATCCGGGAACACATCACGATATCGCTTTCCGGTCCCGTACCGCGCAACCATTCACCGGATGTTCTCGTCAGGTCGTCCAGAGTCATGCGTGAATATCCTTGAGGCGAAGCTGGTCCCGCAGCCGCGCTGCCTCTTCGTAGTCCTCGCGGGCAATGGCTTCGCGGAGCTGGGACCTCAGGCGGAGCCGCTGTATCGCGCCCGGGCGCTTACGGGCGCCTTTGCCCACATGCCGGGTGGCTCCGTGCACCCGCTGGAGCAAGGGAAGCAACCCGCGTCCAAAGACCCGGTAATCCTGCGGGCAGCCGAGCCGGCCCTGCGCCCGAAATTCCATGAATTTGATCCCGCAATCGGGACAGGCGAGCTCCGCGAGCTCACCGACCAGCTCGCCAACGTTGGCGACGATGAGGCTCTGGACGACAGCGTCGAGGGCCAGGTTCGGCGGCGACTCCGGCAAACCCAGGCCCGCTTTCTTCGCACAGGCCATGCAAAGATGCAATTCCTGCCGCTTGCCGCCCTTCCGTTCCGTCAGATGGACTGACGCTTCATTCTTGCAGCGTTGGCAGATCATGGACGCACGACCTTGGCGAGGGAACCTTGGAAATGTCGCGGGGGAACGGATCCTGGCATCATCGAACTTGATCCTGCTCGATCACTCTGATCTTGTCCCGCAGCCGGGCGGCCGTCTCGTAGTCCTCGGCGGCCACCGCACGCTTCAGCTCGTTGCGAAGCTGGATCAGCGTCGTCTGCTGCTGCGTATTCCGCGGCGCCCGTTTGGGTACCTTGCCGGAATGACGGGTCTCACCGTGGATACTTTCCAGCAAGGGCATGAGCTCGTCGCGAAAGACCTCGTAATCATAGGGGCAGCCCAGCCTCCCCGTGTTGCGAAACTCGAGAAATGTGATCTGGCAGACCGGGCAGACCTGCTTGTCCGCGGCCGACGGCTCGCGCAGACTGCCGGGCGGATTGACGATCAATTTCTTGGCCACGTCACCGATCGAGGGAGTCTCCAGCGATTCTTCGGGTGGAGCCAGATGCTGCCGGGCGTGCTCGTCGCAGAAATGATATTCCCGATGCTTGCCTTTCTCGATGATATCGGTAATGTGAAATGTCGCGGGTTTCGCACATTTTTGGCATTTCATAGATAAACTCCGCCAGCCCGCGTGCGAACTTGGCGACAGAACGTGTTCCGTCCGGATCCCCGATCCGACCGCATCGAATGCAAAGCGCCGATCGATCAGCATCGGCAGAGAAGCAAGGCATTGACTCAATTGTAATTATCCCCTCCGGGGAGTCAAGAAACGCGGCCAGCCGCCAGGCGTTCTTCGGTGCCCTCGTCCCTGCCGGAATCTCCCCGAGTTCCCCTCTGGGATGCGGCCGGGTTGCCGTGGCGGCAGAGTGCTGGTAATGTCCTTTGAATCGCGATTTCGTGGCCCGACCGGCGAGACCAAGCACCGATGAGCTGCCATCGCCCCACGTTCGAGGAGTTCGCCCGATGGGCCGGAAGCGCTCCCTGTGTCCCAGTTTACCGCCAGTTAACCGGTGATGGACTGACACCCGTCTCGGCCTTCGGCCGGATCGAGCGGAGTGCGCCGTCCTTCCTGTTCGAGAGCGTCATCGGCGGCGAGAAGGTCGGGCGGTTCAGCTTCCTGGGGACCGAGCCCTTCCTGCGGTTCGAAGCCAGGGGCAATGAGGTCGTCGTGACCGTGCCCGGAGACCCTGGGGCGGACCGCGTTTCCGCTTCGGCCAATCCGTTCGTCGAGCTTCAGCAACTCGTCGACCTCCATCGCGCGGTTCACCTTCCCGGGCTGCCCCGATTCGCCGGCGGAGCCGTGGGATACGCGGCCTACGATGCCGTCCGCTACACCGAGCACTTGCCCGATATGCCGCGCGACGATCGGGGTTTGCCCGACCTCTCGTTCTCGTTCTTCGACCGCATGGTGCTGTTCGATCATATTCGCAAGGTCATCCTGGTTGTGGCCCAGGCGCATCTCGGACCCGGCATCGACCCCCGCGAGGCTTACGCCTCGGCCTGTGCCCGGGTCGACGATCTCGTCGGGCGACTCGCTGTCCCCGGACCCGAGCTGACGCTCAACGACCTGGATACCGAGGGACCGACCGGTCCCTCGCCGCCCTCCAACTTCTCCCGGGAGGCTTACGAGCAGGTCGTCCGGCACTGCCAGGAATACATCAAGGCTGGCGATATCTTCCAGGTCGTGCCCAGTCAGCGGTTCCAGCTCCAGACCAGCGCCAGGCCGTTCAACATCTACCGGGTGCTCCGGGTGCTCAATCCCAGCCCGTTCCTGTTCTACCTGACCTTCAACGATTTTTGTCTGATCGGCAGCTCGCCGGAGATCCTGGTTCGGGTCGAGGAGGGTACGGTCACCATCCGGCCCCTGGCGGGCACCCGGCGGCGGGGCCGGGACGAAGCCGAGGACCGTTCCCTGGCGGCCGAGCTGCTGGCCGATCCCAAGGAAAGGGCTGAGCACATCATGCTCGTGGACCTGGGCCGCAACGACGTCGGCTGGGTCGCCGAGTACAACAGCGTGCAGCTCTCCGATCTGATGAAGGTCGAGCGCTACTCGCACGTCATGCACATCACGTCGA
>JAFAHT010000418.1 GCA_019237095.1 Planctomycetaceae bacterium | reverse complement strand
GCCGGCGTCTACCTGCGCGGCTGGCTCGTGCTCCGCCGCCGCGACCCCCGGCGCTGGCACGGCGGCCGCCCCGCCGCGTTCCTCGGCGGGCTGGCGGCCATCGACCTGGCCCTGGCGTCGCCGGTCGAGCCGTTCGCCGACCTGCTGCTCCAGGTCCATATGGTGCAGCACCTGCTGCTCATGATGGCGGCGCCGCCGCTCCTCTGGCTGGGCGCGCCCCTGTTGCCCTTGCTCCGGGGCTTGCCGCGGCCCGTGCGCATCTTCTGGGTAGCCCCATGGCTGTCCGCGCCGCCGCTGCGCCGGATCTTCGGCCGCTTGACCCACCCGCTGACGGCGCTCGTCCTTTTCGTCGCCGCCACCTGGGTCTGGCACGCCCCGCCCGTTTACGATCTGGCCCTGCGCTCGAACGGTTGGCACTACCTGGAGCACGCGTGCTTCCTGGGCACTGCCCTCATGTTCTGGTTTCCCATCGTCCGGCCTTACCCCGCCCGGCCGCGCTGGTCGCCCTGGCTGCTGCTCCCGTGCCTGTTCCTTGCCGACCTGTCGAACACCGCCCTGGCGGCCCTGCTGACCTTCTCCGACCGCCTGCTGTACCCGTACTACGCGGAGGTGCCGCGCCTGGCGGGACTCTCCCCCCTGGAGGACCAGTCGGCAGCGGGCGTTGTCATGTGGGTGCCGGGCTCCGCCGCGTTCCTTCTGCCGCTCTTCACCATCGGCGTCCAGCTCCTGTCCGGCCAGGGGTCAAGCGTAAGAAGTCACCGGTCCGAGGTCCGAGGTCCGACGTCGCGGGCAGGGGGTCAGGGGACAAGGCCGCTCCCGGCGCGGATCTCATTGCCCATGGTGAGAGTCAGCTCTTCTCTGACCTCCGACCTTCGACCTGCAACCTCTGGCTTTGACCTACTGCGTCTTCCGCTGCTGGGCCGCTTCCTGAAATGGAGACACGCCCGGCTCTGCTTGCAGGTCCCCCTGTTGCTGTTGGCCGCGGTGACGATCTACGACGGCCTGCGCGGCCCCCAGGTAGGCGCGATGAACCTGGCAGGCGTGCTCCCTTGGATTCACTGGCGCGGACTGATCGTTCTCGGGACGCTGGTGGCCGGCAACGTGTTCTGCATGGCCTGCCCGTTCATGGTGCCACGAACGTTCGCAAGGCGCTGGCTTCCTCGGGGTCGGAGCTGGCCGAGCTGGCTGCGCAACAAATGGCTGGCGGTCTTTTTACTCGTCAGCTTCCTGTGGGCCTATGAGGCGTTCGCACTCTGGGACAGCCCGTGGTGGACCGCCTGGATTGCCTTGGCCTACTTCGCGGCTGCCTTCGTGATCGATGGTTTCTTTCGAGGTGCCGCCTTCTGCAAGTATGTGTGCCCGATCGGCCAGTTCAACTTCGTGCAATCGCTGATTTCACCGCTGCAAATCAAGGTGCGCAACCCCGATGTCTGCGCATCGTGCCGGACCAAGGACTGCATCCGGGGCAGAGAGGACATTCCCGGCTGCGAGCTTCACCTGTACCAGCCCCGGAAGTCGAGCAACATGGACTGCACCTTTTGTCTCGACTGTATTCACGCCTGCCCACATGACAACGTCGGCATCCTTGCCGAAGCGCCCGGAAACGAATTGTGGCACGATTCCTTTCGCTCCGGTCTCGGCCGGTTCAGCAAACGCCCTGACCTGGCGGCTCTCATCGTGGTGCTGGCCTTCGGCGCCTTCGTCAATGCCGCGGGGATGGTCGCCCCGGTTCTGGAGTGGCAAGATCAGCTAACCTCACTGCTACGACGGCGGTCACCGCTCCTGGCGTCCAGTCTCTATTACGTCTTCGGCCTCATTGTACTGCCTGTGGTTCTGGTCGGTACTGCGTCGGCCCTCTGCCGTTGGCCTGGCCTGCCCAAGGCTTCAAGGCTGGAGGCGGCCACTCGCTTTTCGTATGCGCTGGTTCCGCTCGGTTTCAGCATGTGGCTGGCTCACTACAGTTTTCACTTCCTGGCGAGCTTTGACGCGGTCATTCCCGTGCTGCAGCGGCTTGCCGGTGATCTTGGCTGGGCCGTCCTTGGCAAGCCGGCATGGCTGCGCGCTTGCTGCCGGCCAGTCGCGGATTGGCTCCCTCGGCTGGAAATTCTGTTTCTCGATATGGGCTTGCTACTCTCTCTGTATTCCAGTTTTCGGATCGCACAGAATCGATCTCAGCGTGCATCAGAAGCCCTGAAAGTGCTGGCGCCTTGGGCGTTGCTGATCGTCGTTCTCTTCGCGGCCGGGGTCTGGATTGTTCTCCAACCCATGCAGATGCGTGGTACGTTGCCGGCGGGAGGATAGGAATGCGACCCGGGGCCGTTGGCGTGCTGTTCGCTTGGCTACTTCTGGTGACATGGTGCACGCTGGCGGGCGCGGACGGCGGATCGATACGTTTGTCAGAAATGAAGAGCGGCTATCGGATCACCGTTTTTACCGCACCGACGCCCTTCCGCGCGGGCCCGGTGGACATCAGCGTCCTGGTTCAGGATAGCTTGACGGGAGAACCCATGGCAGGCGCACGGGTGACCGTTCGCATGAGCAAACTCGGTCAGCTCGCGCTCGAATATCCGGCCACGGCCGAGGCCGCGACCAACAAGCTCTTCAGCGCGGCGCAGTTCGAGCTCCCCGAGCCGGGCCGCTGGGATATGCAAGTCGAGGTTGAAGGTTCGCAGGGCCTGGCCGTGATCGCCGGTGAGGTCGAAGCAGCCAAGCCCTTGCCGCGCTGGCGGGAGATCTGGCCGTGGTTTGGCTGGCCCGCGCTGGCGATCGTGCTGTTCAGCATTCATCAAATCTTAAAGCGACCGGGACGCGGAAAGGCTAGCATGCTGCTTGACGGTCGCGCTGACAGCAGCGTGGCAACCAGAGTGCGTTAATGGTATCGGGCGATTGAGGCCGGCCGGTGGGCTTTCAATCGCTCGCATTCGTTGCCGGCTCCATTGAGCCATGAAGTACTTTCATGAAGGTGCTTAACTCTATCATGGCGTTGATGGCGAGCGCGGCCGGGGCACAAGAGCGTGACCAACCTGTGCCGGATGCCACCGAGGCCTATCCGCCGAGGGTCTTCCCCGATCGCGTCATCCTTACCTATGCGGGAGATCCGGCGCATACGCAAGCCGTGACCTGGCGAACGGACGGAACCGTGGCGAACGCTCAGGGGCAAGTCGCTCGGGCCGATCACGGTCCGCAATTCGAGTCGCAGGCGAGGTCGGTACCAGCGGCTACGGTGCCGCTGGTTACCACGGCCAGTGATGCGCGTTGCCACAGTGTCGTTTTCGAAGAACTGGAGCCCCGGACAAGATACCTCTACCGCGTGGGCGACGGCGCGCACTGGAGTGAGTGGGCCGCCTTCCAGACG
The DNA here is from genome assembly GCA_019237095.1 of Planctomycetaceae bacterium. Taxonomy (GTDB): domain Bacteria; phylum Planctomycetota; class Planctomycetia; order Isosphaerales; family Isosphaeraceae; genus Aquisphaera. Next base: position 2,384 of record JAFAHT010000418.1, on the reverse strand, counting down.
GCTGCAATCGGGCCGGAGCCGTTCCGGTTCCTCTACCTTGGCGACGCTCAGAACAGCATCAACTCACACTGGTCGCGGGTCATCCGGGCCGCGTTTGCCTGCGCCCCGGATGCCCGCTTCATTGTTCACGCCGGAGACCTGGTCGACCGCGGTACCGACGACAGCAACTGGGGGGAATGGTTTCAGGCAGCCGGCTGGATCAACGCAATGATTCCCAGCCTTCCCTCGCCCGGTAACCACGAATATGTTGAGAAGTCGCGTGAGGAGATCGGCAGGGACTCGTCGCCCTCGATCACCGGTCACTGGCGGGCGCAATTCGCTCTGCCCCAGAATGGCCCCAAGGGCCTTGAAGAGACGGCCTACTTCGTCGATTACCAGGGCGCCCGGATCATTTCGCTGAACTCGAACGAGGGCCTCGAGAAGCAGGCCGATTGGCTGCACGAAATCCTCGGCCGGAACCCGAATCGGTGGACGATCATCACGTTCCACCACCCGATCTATTCGTCGGCCAAGGAACGCGACAATGCCCAGATCCGCCAGCTCTGGCAGCCGATCTTCGACAAGTACCACGTCGACCTCGTGCTCCAGGGCCACGACCATACTTATGCCCGGACCGGCCTTCAGACCACTGCCGCGGGCGATTCGAGCAGCAGCGCGGCCAACCCTGGCAGCGGCACGGTTTATGTCAACTCTGTCGCCGGGCCGAAGCAGTACGTGCTGGATCGCAAGCCGGAGCAGAAGCGCACGGCCGAAGAGACCCAGCTCTTTCAGGTCGTTTCCATCGAGGGCGACACGCTCCGACTCGAAGCGCGAACCGCGCTGGGGGAGCTGTACGATGCCTTCACGCTCAAGAAACGGCCTGGTCTGGCCAATGAGCTCATCGAGCAAGGCCCAGGCACGCCCGAGCGGCATCCTCAGATCCCGGCCGAATAGCCGAAGATGATTCCAGGAGACCTTGCGGGCGTCACGATTCGCTATCAATCTCCTTCTGAATGCGGGCGATCTCGGCATCGGTCAGGAGTGTCGAACCGGGACCGAAGGCTTCCCTGGTTTCGGAGGCCGCATCGAGTTCGCCGAACTCGGCAAGCCAGAGCGCTGCTTCCTCCGCCGACAGTGGCGAGTCGCGGTCGAGGGAACGCGGCGTCGCGGGATTCTGGTAGGACATTTCGTGCCGTTTGGCGGTCTGAAAGCGTTCCAGGAGATCGAGAAACTCGTCGGCGCTGAGTGTCCGGGCTCGGCGCCGTTGGGCCGCACGGCGAATGCGCCGGTCCGATGACACGACAGTCAGCGACTTGGGGGCCGAGTGCGCGGCGATCAGGGCCTCGATCCGGGCGTCGGCATTCTCGTCGCCCAGGGCGAAGATGAGGTTCAGACCCTGGTAGACCGTCTTGAGCGGAAAATCGGCTGGCGGTGTCGAGGCGTCAAGCACGACCGTTGTTTCCCGGCATCGCTCGGGCCCCAGGGCATCAGCCAGATCGCTCAGGAACCGGCGGCGTTTGCGGTAAAACGATTCGCGGCGGATCTCCCGGCCGTCCAGCGCTCCGGCGGCGTACATCAGATTGTAACCATCGATGAGCCAGAGCATGAGACAAACTTGCGATAGCAAGCAGGTACCTGGATCCCGACGCTATTTGAACTGTAGTAGATGACTCCCTTCGTTTTCAAGGGCGTGGTCGGCGGCTCGGGCCACCAGGTCTGGGCCGCAACTGCCGGGTCAGAGCCTCGATCGGGATCTCGCTTTGCAAGCACGCTCGCGCCTGCTTGTCAAGTCGTAACCAGCGCCCCGGCCTGTTGAACGATGCCGCCGAGGGTATAGCGGACCTCGCCGCATCTGTTCGCCGGGTCACTGTTCGCCGGGTCAAGCCCTGTTTCCGGGTCACTGTTCGCCGGGTCAACTGTTCGCCGGGTCAAGCCCTGTTTCCGGTTTACGGTAGGCCTTACGCGTGCCAAGCTGGGGGCATGGCTAGACCCTTGCGGATCGAATTTCCCGACGCGATCTACTACGTGATGTCGCGGGGCAACGCCCGACAGACGGTGTTCCGCGACGACAGCGACTACCAGAGGCTCATCAAGGGCCTGGAAACGGTTGTTGGCAGGTTGGGATGGGACTTGCTCTGCTTTGTCCTGATGCCCAATCACTTCCACTTGCTGGTACGGACGCCAAGGCCCAACCTCTCGCGGGGAATGCAGCAGCTCACATCCGGATACGCCAACTGGTGCAGCCGACGTCATCGGCGTCCGGGGCACACATTTCAGGGCCGGTTCCAGAGTGAACTGATCGAGGACGAGAGCTACTTCTGGACCGTCAGCCGCTACATCCACCTCAATCCCGTGCGGGGCAAACGCCCGCTCGCCGATCACCCGCGCGACTGGCCCTGGTCGAG
>JAFAHT010000346.1 GCA_019237095.1 Planctomycetaceae bacterium | reverse complement strand
CTGCACCTGACAACCGGCACCGTGCATCCGGATTTTCAGGAAGGCGCCGTCTACCACAACCTGGTCGTCGGTCTCAAGGGCGTCGTCGGCGTGATTTACGTCGTAGCGATGATCATGCTGGCGTTTCACCTCTGGCACGGGGTCTGGAGCATGTTTCAGACGCTCGGCGCGCCGGAGGACCGCTATCGTTCCCTGGGGCGGCGGTTCGCGACCATCTTCACGATCCTGGTGACCCTGGGGTTCGCAAGCGTTCCCCTGGCGGTCCTGGCCGGGTTCGTCAAATTACCCTGAAAACGATAGATGAGGAGCGCCCCGTGGAACTCAAGTCGAACGTACCACCTGGCCCGATCGAGCAGAAGTGGACGCAACACAAGTTTGACATGAAGCTGGTCAACCCGTCGAACAAGCGGAAGTATTCCGTCATCGTCGTCGGGACGGGCCTGGCAGGTGGCTCCGCGGCCGCCTCGCTGGCGGAACTGGGCTACCAGGTATCCTGCTTCTGCTACCAGGACAGTCCGCGGCGAGCACACTCGATCGCCGCCCAGGGTGGGATCAACGCGGCCAAGAACTATCAGAACGACGGCGACAGCGTCTTCCGGCTGTTCTACGACACCGTCAAGGGGGGAGACTTCCGAGCCCGCGAGGCCAACGTCTACCGTCTTGCCGAGGTCTCGGTCAACATCATCGACCAGTGCGTTGCGCAGGGCGTGCCGTTCGCCCGCGAATACGGCGGTTTGCTGGCGAACCGGTCGTTCGGCGGCGCTCAGGTCTCGCGAACCTTCTACGCCCGCGGCCAGACCGGTCAACAACTCCTGCTGGGTGCCTACCAGGCCCTTCAGCGTCAGGTGGGTCTAGGCGCGATCAAGATGTTCCCGCGGCACGAGATGCAGGAACTGGTTGTGATCGATGGCCAGGCGCGAGGCATCGTCGCCCGCGACCTCGAGACCGGCGCGGTCGAATCGCACGTCGCCGACGCCGTCATCCTGGCGAGCGGCGGCTATGGCACGGTGTTCTACCTGGCGACCTACGCCAAGGGCTGCAACACCACGGCCATCTGGCGGGCCTACAAGAAGGGCGCGGCGTTCGCCAATCCCTGCTATACCCAGATTCACCCGACCTGCATTCCCGTGACCGGCGACCATCAGAGCAAGCTCACCCTCATGTCCGAGTCGCTCCGCAACGACGGCAGGATCTGGGTCTCCAAGAAGAAGGGAGACACGCGGCCGCCGGGTCAGATTCCCGAGGACGAGCGCGACTATTACCTGGAGCGCAAGTACCCGAGCTATGGCAACCTCTCCCCCCGCGACATCTCCTCGCGGGCGGCCAAGGAGGTCTGCGACGAGGGCCGGGGCGTGGGCAGTACCGGGCTAGGCGTCTATCTCGATTTCGCAGACGCGATCAACCGCCTCGGGGTCTCCACCATCCGCGAGCGCTACGGCAACCTCTTCGACATGTACGAGCGGATCACCGACGAAGACCCGTACAAGGTCCCGATGCGGATATACCCCGCGGTTCACTACACGATGGGGGGGCTCTGGGTCGATTATGATCTGATGAGCACAATCCCCGGAGTGTTCGTCCTGGGTGAGGCCAACTTCTCCGATCACGGTGCCAACCGGCTGGGAGCCAGCGCGCTGATGCAAGGGCTGGCCGACGGCTATTTCGTCATTCCCTACACGCTTGGCAACTACTTCGCCTCGAACAAATTCGACAAGATCGGAACTGATCACTCCGCCTTCAAGAGCGCACAGGCATGGGTCTCTGAACGCACCAAGAAGCTGCTGGGCATCAAGGGGAAACGGACCGTCGACGACTTCCACCGCGAGCTCGGCAAGATCATGTGGAACTACTGCGGGATGGCCCGCAACGAGCAGGGTCTGAAGACGGCCCTCGAGAAGATCCCCGCCCTTCGCGAGCAGTTCTGGAAGGATGTCCGCGTCCTGGGCGACGGCGACGAGATCAATCAGTCGCTCGAGAAGGCCGGGCGGGTCGCCGACTTTCTGGAGCTGGGTGAGCTCATCTGCCTCGATGCCCTGGAACGCCGGGAATCGGCCGGTGGCCACTTCCGCGAGGAGTATCAGACCGAGGAAGGTGAGGCTCTCCGGGACGACGAGCATTTTTGCCACGTCGCGGCCTGGGAATACACCGGCGAAGGCAACCGCCCAAACCGGCTTGTCGAACCTTTGAACTTCGAGTACGTCCACTTGCAAACCCGCAGCTACAAATAAGTGGCCAATAGTCGCCAGCTATGAGAGGACGATCCATGGCCGGAAACGGTTCGGAAAAAAAGATCAACCTGACCTTGAATGTCTGGCGGCAGAAGAACCGCAGCTCCCCTGGGCGGTTCGAGACCTATCCGGCGCGCGACATCAGCACGGACATGTCGTTCCTCGAGATGCTCGACGTGGTCAACGAGCGGTTGATTCTCGATGGCAAGGAGCCGATCGCCTTCGATCATGACTGCCGGGAGGGGATCTGCGGGC
>JAFAHT010000022.1 GCA_019237095.1 Planctomycetaceae bacterium | reverse complement strand
CGAGATCCAGCGGCTGATCGGCCGCAGTTTGCGTGCCGTGGTCGATACCCGGGCTCTCGGGCCCTGGACGATTCACGTTGACGCCGACGTGATCAACGCCGATGGAGGCACGCGCACGGCCGCCATCACGGCCGCGTTCATTGCCGTGGCCGATGCGGTTCGCCGCCAGTTCGGCGACCTCTCCCGGTCGATCCTCCGCGACAGCGTGGCCGCCGTGAGCGCGGGGATCATCGACGGCGAGCCGCTCCTGGACCTGAATTATCCCGAGGACTCCCGCGCCGAAGTCGATCTCAACGTCGTCCGGCTGGGCCGAGGAGGCCTGGTCGAGGTGCAAGGGACCGGCGAAGGGGGCGTCTTCTGCCGCGCCCAGCTCCAGGCACTGCTGGACCTGGCTGAAGCGGGAATCGACCACCTCGGCCGGCTGCAGCGTGAGGCGATGGCCGCCGACTGGATCTGGGAACAGTGACCTGAGCGCGGGCCAGAATCGATCGCAAATGCAGTCTGCTTCGAGGGTTGGGAAAGAGCCTCAAACGGTATGGGCAGGTTCGGGCAGTTTTGCTAGAGTTCCGCTCGCATTTCGCCGGGCTGTTGTCTGAGCGGCCCAAGAGACTGGAACGAGAACCCCGAGCGGGACGCGGGGGGTTCCGTGCCGATCGACGCGTCCCGACCACCTATGATCCGACAAGGAAGGGGATCGTCCATGAAAGCGCCGATCACCGCACTCGCACTTCTCGGCACTCTGGCGGCCTGCCCCGCCTGGGCCCAGACCGGAGCGCCAGCACCCACCGGCCCACAGCCGTGGTCTCCGTTCTTCTCGCCGGGCCCTGCCGAGGCGACTCAGGTTCCGGGGACGGGCGGTGCCGGCAGAGTCTTTCCCAATGCCTCGTCATTGCCGGAGCCGACACCAGCCGACGAGCTGAAGGCCCCGACCATGGAACTGCCCAACGACCCCATCGAGCCCTGGCTGCTGAAAAAGGAAAACGGCCCGTTCATGGTCCTGGCCAAGACGTTCCGAGGCCCGGATAGCGAGAAGATGGCCCTCGCGCTGGCCAAGGAGCTGCGCGTCAAGTACGGCCTGCCGGCCTACATCCTGCGATCCAAAGACTTCCCGGGGAAAAGCAACATCCGGCAGGTTCCGCCGACCGCCGACCCCGGGGTCGTGCAGGCCAATATCGGGGTTCCCGAGAAGTACCGCACGTATGACGAGGCCGCTGTGCTGGTGGGCAACGAGAAGACCGAGAAAGACTCTGCTCTCCTTCTGCACAAGGTCAAGAAGATCAGGCCGGATTGCCTCAATGCCATGCCCTCGATGTTCAAGTGGCGAGAAGGGTCGCTGTGCACGGCCTTGCGCACCACCAATCCCTATGTTGCCGCCCAATATCTCTATCCGCGCAAGAGTGACAGGCTCGTCGTTCAGATGAATCAAACCTCCCGGAGCATCGCCAACTGCCCGGGTCGCTTCAGCCTTCAGGTCGCCGAGTTCTCGGGACGGTCCACCTTCAATAACAAGGATGAGCGCTTCCAGGGCATTCTCAACCTCAAGAGGAGCCCTCTGGCGACGGCCGCCGAGGATGCGGAGCACCTGGCTGACCGGCTCTCCAAGGATCCCGACATCCAGAAGTTGGGACAGCCGATCTATGTCTATCACGACCGGACCGCCAGCCGGGTCTACATCGGCTCGTTCAACGCCTGGCAAGATCCCTCCGCCGTCGCAGTCCGCGAGGCCCTGATCAAGCTGGCCGTCCCGATTCTGGACCGCCAACGGTCGACTGGCGGCATGGACACCATGATCGTCCCGGCGGGAATGCTGACCGACCTCACGGATATCAAGAGCAAGTTCCTGTGATGCATCCTCGTCGCCGGGGGCGGATTGAAAAGAGTTCCTCAGCTGTGGGGTTCTTGGCGCGTGTAGGTTTCCCCCGGTCTCATCGCCGGGGGCGGATTGAAATCTTCCTGTGCGGGTGGAATTGCGAGAGAATACAACGTCGTCACCCCGGTCGGCCAAGGCCGGGGCGGCGACGTCGCTTCGTCCCCGGCCGATCCCCCGCGCCGCGCCGCGATCGGCCCGTCCGTCACCCACCCTCGGCGACGTCCCATGAGCTGTTCCGAAACCGCAACGGGTTCATTGATCCTGGTCCTGGGCTCGCGGAACCGCAAGAAGTGCCGCGAAATGGCCGAACTGATCAGGCCGACCTGGGAACCGAGCCGCCGGCTCGATCGGCTCGCGATCGGCACACTCGATGAGTTCCCGGATGCTCCCGAAGTGGACGAGAGCGCCGAGACCTTCGCGGGTAACGCACGCAAGAAGGCCGCCGAGCTAGCCCGGGCACTCGACCGCTGGGTCCTCGCCGACGATTCGGGTCTTACTGTGGATGCCCTGCAAGGCGCACCCGGCGTGCTCTCAGCTCGCTATGCCGGCGAGCCGTGCGATGACGCGGCGAACAACCGCAAGCTGGTGGAGGCGATCTCCGCGGTGCCCGACGACCGCCGCGGTGCCGCGTTTCGCTGCGCACTGGCCGTGGCCGATCCTTTGGGCCAGATCCGGCTCGAAGCCGCAGCCGCCTGCCGCGGGCGGATCATCCGCGAGCCGCGGGGCACGGCGGGCTTCGGTTATGACCCTCTCTTCCTGATCCCCGAATATCACAAGACTTTCGGCGAGCTGAGCCCGCTGGTCAAGCACCAGCTCAGTCACCGCTCGCGTGCCTTCACCCACCTCCGGCCGGGTCTGGAGCGGTTGATCGACGAGGTGCTCTCTGGCGGCTCATGAGCTGTCCGTGCCCGGCAGCCACGCCCGGCGTGGCCTGGAAGCTGGCTTCGGAGGTCAAGGATTGTGGAAGTCTTTCTCAAACCTGGCACGCAGCGTGGGGGTGTTCCTTTGCTGAATCACCTCCGCGATCCGCTGGCGGAGCCTTGAATCATGCGAGTGGAACTTGAGCGCGGATAGGGCGGCGAGCGAGGCGGCCTCGGGACCGGTGGCGACCAGCTCGACCAGGAATTCGGTCGCCGCGGGAAGGCGGAGCATGACCATGGCAAGGAGGACGGTCTCCCGTAGCGCAGCGGGTGGCTGTCGGTTCCAGAAGGCACTGAGCACCGCAAAAGCGTCGGGCAGGCGCGACCGCCCCAGGGCGAGGATGGCTGCCTCGCGAACAGGGGTGTCGTCCACGTCGAGGTATCCCGAGAGCAGCGGGAAGTTTTCCTTCGGCGCGCAGGCCAAGAGGCCGCTGAGGCACTCGGAGAAGACCTCCGGCTCGCGGTCGCCCAGGCGCGCCTTGAGCCGCAAGATCAGGCCGGCCGACTCGGATCCGTGGTAGCCCAGGGCCTGGGCCGCGGCGATCCTGACATCCTTCTGCGGGTCGACGAGCGCATCGACGAGGATCGTCAGCAGACCGTCCACGTCGATCCTTGCGAGCGCGAGCAGCGCCGCGGCGCGGAGCGGTGCGGCCGTGTCCTCGCTACCGCCCCAAACCGGCTCCAGTTGCACGTGGCGCGCGGCCTTCAGAAAAACATCAGGCGCGCCATGCTCGAGCTTGTCAAGGGCCTGAATGACCGCCAGCTTCGCCCGGCAGAGCTTGTCGGTCTTGAGTGGATCGACGAGGAACCGATCGAGGGCGGATGCCAGTGCCGGGGCGAGCTCGAGCAGACCCTGATCGCCGGCAATCGCCGCCGCGGCGGCCACGATCAGGTTCGGTCTGTCGTCGATGGCGGTCTTCAGCTCGGCAGTGAGTTCCGGAGACGGGTCACGGTCGCGCAGCAGGCGGACCGCGGCGAGCTTATCATCCAGAGAGAGACGTTTGGCCATGGTTCCAGAAAGCTCCGAGGCTTTCGAGCTTCTACGGATTCCGCAGTGGTCAAACGGCGGCCAACTCCGATCAATCTCGGATCTTACCACACTCGGGCGCGGCCGTCCGAGGGCCAGGTCGGCAAGTCTGCGTCGCTTCGGAGTGGCATTCGAAAAACAAACGCCCCCCGGATTTGAACCCGGAGGGCGCTTGCCGTTGCGGAGCGCCGAAGAACTGTGACGGATCACGAGGTCGAAGGCGATTGCCCGCGACTCAGTGGTTCAGGAAGCCCAGCCGCCCGAAGAGCGGGTGGCGGGCGCCGCATGGGTCGCACGGAGGCACGGTGGTCACCGGTAGCGACTGGCTCGCGGCGACCACACTCTGGGAGGATGGCAGCACGGCCGCCGGCTCACAGTAGGTCGTCACGGGCACGCGGACGCAGACCTCGACCGGCACCTGCTTGGAAA
>JAFAHT010000555.1 GCA_019237095.1 Planctomycetaceae bacterium | reverse complement strand
GTGGTAGGGGAGATGGCGTTTGAGCAGATGCATTTCGTGGTCGATGTCAGCAATCAGTCCGGTCCTGCGTGCCAGTAGGAGCATGGCACCGATGCCGCCTGGGCCCAATCCCTGGACCCGATCACCCAGTTCGTAGTGGATGTTGCTAGCGGCGATCATGGGGCGGTCAAGCTCGGGACCGGGGTGGTTTTCAATGCGGCGGAGGATTCTCCGCTTGCGTCGTCGCAGTTTGTTCAGGACACTTGATTTCACTCGAAAGTCTCCGTTGTTTGGCCTAATGAGGATATGAGGCCACCTCCATTATTCCAAAATCACCGGGGATTTTCGAGCTTTTTCCGCCAGATTGACCTTCACGAGCTATATATCACGCTTGGTTTAGGTTTAGGACGCACCAATAGCCACTAAGGAACTGTCAAGAAATAACTTGAACGTAGTGTAATGCCATTGTTGCGGTAGGACCAGGACTCCATGGCACCGGCAAGGGGCCCACGGATTCGATTTTAGGGCATTTTATGGAGGTTCACGACTAGTTATGGAATAATGTACACTAAATTTCTTTGATAGATTTGTCCAAGTTCTTCGTTGACAGCTCCTAAGACTCTACGTGGCAAGGACCAGGCTGCGAAGGGTTTCGTTGGTAGATGCCCGGGTCACGACGGACTTGTCGTCTGGATGAGGACCTTGTCTCATAGAATTGGAGTTGAAGGCGGGATGGGCTGATCAACTGGGTCGAACTGTCATAACCAGAAGCTGGGGAGGGCGCACCGTGGCTGTAGGCATGCTTGAGCAGGCTCAGGGCATGCATGCTGAAGGTCGTCTGGCCGAGGCAGCGTCTTACTACCGCGAATTCCTTCGCGCCTGCCCCGATGCCGTGGAGGCACTCGAGGGTCTCGGGGTCGTGCTGTTTCAACTGGGACGGATGGAAGAGGCGACAGCCTTGTTCGCGCGGGGGGTGGCGACGCACCCGGAGTCAGCCAGCTTGCATGCCAAGCTAGGTGCAGCTTATCGCAATTTGAGGCGGTTCGACGAGGCTCAGGACCATCTCCAGAAGGCGATCGAGCTGGATCCAGCCATGCCGGACTCCTGGAACTCGCTGGGCCGTCTGGCTTTCGATCAAAGGCGGTACGCCGACGCGGAGACCGCGTATCGCACGGCGATCCGCCTGCAGCCCCAGTTCACTGTGGCTTTCAAGAATCTGGGCAGCACCCTCCTGGCCTTGCGGCGCTGGTCCGATGCGGTTCAGGCGCTGCGGGCGTACTTGCGGTTCGAGCCGAACGACCATGAGGCGTTAACAAACCTGGCACAGGCCCTTGGCGAGCAGGGAGACCCCGACCTCCTGGACGAAGCTGAGGCGGCATGCCGCCGCGCGTTGGCACTCGCGCCGGGCTTCGCCGATGCTCTCGACAACCTCGGTAATGTGGTCCGCGTTCGGGGCCGGCTCGACGAGGCCGTGGCATGTTACCAGCAGGCCTTGCTGGGAGATCCGCGCCGGGCATCGTCTCGCCACTTGATCGGCCATGTTCTCCAATACTGTGGACGATTCGACGAAGCCGCCCGGTTCTACGAGGCGGCACGCGCACTCCAGCCCAAGGATCCGCGATTCCACGCCGATTTCGGCAGCTTGGCGGCCGTCCGCGGGGATTATGACGAATCGGCCCGCCACCACCTATCGGCTGTGATGTTAGACCCAAACTTTGTTGAGGGGCATCAAGGGCGCGGACAGGCGCTCTTGGAACTGGGGCTGCTCGACGAGGCCGAGATTTGCTTGGGCGAAGCGCTACGGCTAGACCCAACGCTGGCCACGTCGTGGGTTGGGCTCGCGAGGCTCCAATCCGAACGGGGCGATCTCGACTTGGCCTGCCAGTCGGCGCGCGCAGCGCTGGCCCACCAGCCCAATCGGGCGGACGCCCATTGGCGACTGGCGATCACCCTCAAGGGCCGTTTACCGGACATCGAAGTCCAGGCCATGGAAAGGCTGCTCGGCCGGAAGGACTTACCCGACCGCGATCGCTCCTTGCTGCATTTCGGCTTGGCCGGTGTCTTCGATGCGCACGGTAAGTACAAGCAAGCGGCGACGCATCTTGAAACCGCCAATGCGCTCCAGGCCGCCTTGAAAACCGCGTGGGGCTTGTGCCGCGACCCCGATGAGCATTCGCATTTCATCGACCAATTGATTGCTTCGTTCACGCCGGAGTTCATCACTCGCCGACATGGCTGGGTTGATCCCGATCCGCGACCGGTCTTTGTGGTTGGTTTGCCCCGGTCGGGTACGACCCTGGTCGAGCAGATCCTTGCCTCCCACCCGAAAGTCCACGGCGCGGGTGAGCTCCGCGACGTCTTGCGCATTCTTGAGTCACTGGCGTCGCTGGTCGGTCAGCCCCGGATCGACCCGTTCCAAGCCCTGGATCTGCTCAGCCCCGAGTCAGCAAGAGTGGCAGCCCAGCAATACCTCGATCGACTGAACGCGGCGGCCCCAACCATGGCTGCCCGCGTTATCGACAAGATGCCCGACAACGTCCAGCTGCTAGGCCTGATCGCGGTTTTGTGGCCGGGTTCCCACGTCATCGTTTGTAAGCGAGATGTGCGAGACATCGCAGTTTCGTGCTGGTTTGCGGGCTTCGAGACAAACCCCTGGACGAACACCTGGGAACTCATGGCCCGGTGGTTCGCCGATTATCAACGAATCTTGGAGCACTGGCGGCGCACACAGCCGGTCAAATGTCTGGAAGTCGGTTACGAGAGCCTCGTTGGAGACTTGCAGGGACATGCGCGGCGCATGGTCGACTTCCTGGAGCTCGATTGGGACCCCGCTTGCCTGGATTTCCAGACGACCCGGCGTGTCGTGCGTACTGCCAGCTTGGTCCAGGTTCGCCAGCCTCTCCACTCCCGTTCCATTGGACGGTGGAAGAACTACGAGTCGAACCTTCAACCGCTGCTCGAGGCCTTCCAACGACATGGAGTCGCCTTGGCCCAGGATTGAGTAGTCCCAGCAGATCCAAGCGCGCGGCGGTCTCTTCCGTCGTCGTGCCGTGGGCCGACGATGAGTGGTTCTTGAGCGCGAGTCGAAGCGCATGGGCGCGGCTGGGTCGATGACCGTAGAGAACCCGCCACAAGCCACGAGGCTTTGACGAGCTTTGACAACACCAACGAGTGGGCGCGGATGCGGCTGGCGATCCGACAGAGTCTTGAGCCAAGCGTGCGATGGCCACCGCGGCAGCGAATCCGAAGAGTGCAGGTCTGACGATCCGCGCAGTGGCCAACGGCGACTGCGTCTATCGGGGCGGGCCCTTCAGGCCGTGGATGAAGATTTCCCGCAAGGGCGATACGATCAGTTCGTTTCTGTCGGAAGATGGGCAGAACTGGCAGCCACTGGCCTCGGAAAAAGTGGTGATGAGCGAGCAGGTCCTGATCGGACTGATGGTTTGCAGCCACAACAACGGGGTACTCAACAAGGCGATGTTCGATCACGTGACCTTGTCCCCACAGCCCTAACGCAGTATTCGGTGGACCAGAAGTGCGGCGCGGCTCGAGGAATACGCCTCAAAGGAAGGGGAAGAGGGACGTCACTGAATAGCGTTTCCTTAGCCCCTAAGCCGGTTGCATCAAGTGTTCACGTGCGTGTCCCCGAGGCTCCCTGCCCTCGCAAACTGTCGATATCATAACGTCCCTTTTTCCCTGGCAACGCCTCCGATCGGCCGCCGCTGCGCGGCTTGAACCAGGTACCTCGAAGGCTGGTTCGGGCAGTGGTCTCCTGACCCGCCCGTCCTCTGCCCACAGGTCTCCCAGTGCCCGACCGTGGGCGCGTCACCTGGAGATCCACGGTCGGCCGAACGGCGGGGTCGGGAGAGCCTCGCCGAACGAAACAAATTCGCAACGAAAGCAGCCGGGATCAGAGGGCGGCCAAGACCAACTTGCAGCATGCCACCCTGGCGCTGCTCCAGGGAACAATTGCACTCCAGCTCCAGGCCGTGTCCCTGTGCACGGGGAAGAAATACGAGACATACTGTGCCAGGCCGATCGTGCCGGGGGCCACCTCAAGCGGACCGCTGAAGAAGAACTGCTAGACGAAGAGCAACTTGAGCAGACGTCCGGGCGTCGATCCTCCGTAGGGGGCGTCGAAGCAGTGATAGGTGCCTCCCGAGCCGGGAAATGCCGCGCCCAGTTCGCACCAGACCAGCGCTGCAGCATCGGGCGCGTCCTGGAGATGTTGCCGCGATCCGTGAAAAGCAACGCGACATCTTAACCCCGGGCCAGTGCTGGTCAAAGGATATAGCGGCTCAGATCCTCGTCTTTGGAAAGCGCCTCGAGACGCTCACGGACGAGCTTCTCGTCTACGACGATTTTCTGATTCTGTCGGTCGGGGGCATTGAAGCTGATGTCTTCGAGAACCCGCTCGAGGATCGTGTGCAGGCGGCGAGCGCCGATGTTCTGGGTCGTGCGGTTGACCAGGAAGGCCAGGTCGGCCATGGCCTCGATGGCGTCGCTGGTGAATTCCAGGTTCACTCCTTCGGTGCCGAGCAAGGCTTCGTACTGGCGGACCAGCGAAGCCCGCGGCTCGCGGAGGATCCGGGCGAAGTCGTCGCGGGTCAGGTCGTGCATCTCGACGCGAATCGGGAACCGGCCCTGGAGCTCGGGCATAAGGTCCGAGGGCTTGGAGCGATGGAAGGCGCCGGCGGCCACGAACAGGACGTGATCGGTCTTGACCGGCCCGTACTTGGTGTTGACCGTGGTTCCCTCGACGATCGGCAGCAGATCGCGCTGCACGCCTTGGCGCGAGACGTCCGGGCCGCGCGACGACCCCTCGTCGCTGGCGATCTTGTCGAGCTCGTCGATGAAGACGATGCCCGTTTCTTCGGTCAGCCTGACGGCGGCCTGGTTGATCTTCTCGGGGTCGATGAGCGCGTCGGTCTCTTGCTGGAGGAGGATGGGCCGGGCCTCGCGCACGCTCATCCGCCGGCTCTGCGCCTGTTTGGGCATGATCTTCTCGAACATGCTCTGGAGGTCCATCTCCATCTGCTCCATGTTGGCTGCGCCCAGGATCGAGACCGGGGCCACGCTGCGCCCGGGGATCGTGACCTCGACCTCGCGGTCTTCGAGCTCGCCGGCCAGCAGCCGGTTCTTCATCTTCTCGCGCGACCGCTGGCGCCGCTCGGCGGCCTCGTCAGTCTGGTGCGCGTCGGCCTCGCTCCAGCTCGTGGGCTGGGGCGAGGGCAAGAGCAGGTCGAGCAACCGCTGCTCGACCCGCAGCCTCGCCTGTTCCTCCACGGTTTCGCGCTCGGCGGTTCGCACCAGCAGAATCGCTGCCTCGACCAGGTCGCGAATCAGGCTCTCGACGTCGCGGCCATAGTAGCCGACCTCGGTGTACTTGGTGGCCTCCGTCTTCACAAACGGTGCGCCCACGAGTATGGCCAGCCGGCGGGCGATTTCTGTCTTGCCCACCCCCGTCGGGCCGATCAGCATGATGTTCTTGGGCGTGACCTGGGCGCGGAGATCGTCCGGCAGTTGTCGCCGTCGCCACCGATTGCGCAGGGCAATCGCCACGGCCCGCTTGGCGTCGGCCTGGCCGACGATGTCGCGGTCCAGCTCGGCGACGATCTGCCGGGGAGTCAACTCGGGCTGGTGCTGAGGCACGGCAATTCCTCCACCGTCAAATGGCTGTTCGTGTAGATGTCGATACCGCCGGCGATGGCCAGCGACTCGCGGACGATCTCCGTGGCCGAGAGCCCGGTGTGCTTGATCAGCGCCCGGGCCGACGCCAGGGCATAGCCACCACCCGACCCGGTCGCCAGGAGCCCGTCGCTGGGCTGGACCACGTCGCCAGAGCCGCTTACCAGCAGGCTGTGCCGCGAATCCGCGACCAGGAGCACTGCTTCCAATCGCCGCAGCATTCGGTCGGTCCGCCATAGTTTGGCCAGCTCGGTCGCGGCGCGGGGGACGTTGTTGGGATGGTCCTTCAGCTTGCCCTCGAACCGCTCGAGCAGGGCAAACCCGTCGGCCGCCGATCCCGCGAAGCCAACCAGCACCTGCCCCTCCAGCAGCTTGCGGACCTTGACCGCGTCGGCCTTCATCACCTGGGTGCCGAGGGTCACCTGCCCGTCGCCACCCATGGCCACCTTTCCCCCCTTGCGCACCGAGAGAATTGTCGTCGCATGCCAATCCAAACGGGAAGCCTCCTTCAAAAGGGCCGGGCCGATTGCACGTGTGTTAATTCTAACCAGACCCCCATTCGTTGGGAAATCGCCACGCTTGGTCCCCAAACCTGAGATCGCCGGCGTCTGCCTGCCGGCGCGGCCTCGCCTGGGCCAGGACGCACCCGCTCCACGAGACTTGTGGTTGGGAGACCGATCGCCTCAACCGGCCCGATGACGGCCTATCGCCGCCGTCTTCTCCGGGATCAGCGCGCGAGCGTCCCTTCGGGTGAGGGTCGGCGGACCGTTTGCTGGGTGTGATCCATGGGATGCCCCCCTGCCCTGAGCACTTCTCGAGCCGCCGCGCGCTCGGGGGAGAAATCAAAGGGAAACGCGGCCAGTTGATTGATCAGCCGAAAGGCCTGGACGCGGCGGACCGGACGCCCGCCGCGCTCGATCGTGAACTCCGCCAGCGGGACCGCCTCCTGAAACCAGCGGCGATAGAATGATACGGGGACGAAATCATCGTTGATAACCAACAAGATTCCGTCGTGTCCCAACCACTGGCTGGGTTTGCTCCAGAAGGCAAATCCCCGCGGGTCGTCGATGTTGTAGCAAAGGACCGGTAGCCTGAGATGGATCGCATGAGCGACCTGGGCGCTCTGGTACCAGGTCCGGGTGAAGAGGAAGGCATTCTTGTCGTCCAGGACTCCAAGTTCCTCGAGCCGGCAGGCAACCAGATCCCAGCCGTAGAGATCGGCGGTCGGGTCCGTCCGGGCTTCGAAAATTCCCCACCGCGCATCGCCACCGCGCTGGAAGCAGCCGGTGCGGTACTCGAGAATGGTCAGTCCCAGCAGTATCACGGGGAAAACGGCCGCGATGGAGAGCCAGCGCACCGTCGGCCCTGGCCTGCGGTCAGCGTGCTTGCGCCATGAGTCTCCCAGCACCGGGAAGAGTGAGACCAGGCCGATCAGTCCCCAGTGCGGCAAAACCGGTCGAAAGCAGGCGACGGCCGTGAAAACCAGGACCGGTGCGACGGCCAGGCAAAGAGCCAGGCGTTCGTGCTCGCTCTCGAGGTGACTCCAGTTTCTCGCCTCCCGGACCATGAGCGAGAACAGCGGGATCCAGATCCAGGGGAAGAGATATCCTGTTTGCGCCAGCATGGCCGCTGCCAGGTAATCGGGCCTCGGCACCAGCCCAGCGACGGCCCTGCCGCCCTGGAACAGGAACGAGGCCCATCCATGGCTGGCGTTCCAGACGAGCACTGGGCTGAAGACAACGAGCCCTATGCTGACTGCCAGGTACGGTCCCGGTCTGGCCAGCCAGTACCGCAGCGGCCTGTGCACGATCAAGAACAACAGCATGCCCGCCGGCAAGAAGATCGCGTGATACTTGCTGAGCATCGCGCCGCCCCATGCGAGGCCCACCCAGACCCAGGGCCAGGTCCGTCGCGGTTGCTCGAGAGCGACGCTCAGGCGGTCGATGGTCAACAACCAAAAGAAGAGCAATGGCCCGTCCGGCAGAGCGAACGTCGATGCCGCCAACCCGTAGTAACCCGTCAGGTTGAGCGCCAGGGCGGCGAAGAATCCGGCGCGAGGACCGTACCATCGACCGGCGATCCGCCACATCAACCAGGTGGACGCGGCGAAGAGTGCGATGAAACCCGACCGCAGGGCCACCCTGGAAAACTCTGCGCCCGAGAGGGTCAACCCGATTGTCTCGACCCAGGCCAGCATCGGCGGATGATCGTAATAGCTCAGGTCGGGATGAACCGCATAAAGGAAGTGGGACGCCTCATCGTTGCCCAGCCCCAATGCGCCAGCGGCGACCAACCGGAGCAGGCCTGAGACCACGATCAGGATGGCGAGGGCACGTTTGGGGGACATCGAGCGTCCTTGCTCTGAAGCCTTTGGCCACCAAAGGTCGAAGGGGTCTTCGAATCAAACCCCAGTCGGCTTGATCGCGGGGGCAGTACCGGTCATCGCGACCGCGATGGCAGGATCGACGGGCTCGTTGCTGATTGGTGGGACGCCTTCATTCTGCTTGATAGCACATTGAGGGTGGATGCCAGCCAGCGAATAGACGGGTTTGTCGCAGATCGGGCACCGTTTGCGCTGGGAGTCTGTGATAGGCGTATGATAGTGCCTGGAGTTCATTAGGATCCCGGCAGCACGTCAAGTGCAAAAATGCACCCCTGGCCGACTTTGCATAAGGCAAGCCCGCCAGGGATGAAAGCTGGATCAAGGAGCCCAAGTTTCAATCCGCCCCCGGCGGTGAGGCCGGGGGAAACAGCCTTGCCCTAACCGGCTTGTAATTCGTCGGTTGCAGGCCGGAATTCACGAAACAGCTAGCGTCCCGGGGGTCATTCCGGGTCACGAATCCGCGATCAATAGCGTCGGCCGCCACCACCGTAGCCGCCGCCACCGCCGCCACCATAGCCGCCTCGGCCACCGCCGCCACCGGAGCGACCGCCGCCACCGTAACCGCCGCCGCCACCGCTACGCGGTTCGCGTGGCTTGGCCTCGTTGACTGTCAGCCGGCGCCCGTCATACTCTTGGTCGTGCAGGCCCTGGATCGCCGCCTGAGCCTCTGCTTCGGTGTCCATCTCGACGAATCCGAACCCCTTGCTACGACCGGTGTCACGGTCCTGGATGACCTGTGCGCTCTGCACGGTCCCGAACTGGGCGAACCATCCTTCGAGGTCGGATGAGGTCACCGAATAGGTCAAATTACCAACGTAAAGTTTCTTTCCCACGGTACATCTCCATGTGGCAAAGAGCGTCCGACCCCTTTTGGAAAGCTTTCTGGGTCGATAAGAAAGGGGCACACAGTTGCGCCCAGGAGGTGGGAAAGGCGAGAGCGGGAAGCCGAAGGCGGTTCAACGAGAACCCGACGTCACTCAGTCGTCAGACCAACCGAGTCTAGTGTATCAAAATCAGAGGAAAAAAAAATAGGAAATCCGAAAAACACTCACGTCATTCTTCGAGATGTTTTGTCGCCACATCGTAAGCGAACCGGCTTCATCAGGTCTTCATGTCCTGTCGCACAGATCGCGCCCTGCGTGCGCTAATGCGGGTGAGCCAGGACCTCGATGGCAACCGGCTGGCGACTTGCCGTTGACCCTCCTCCGGGCCCACAATGAATTCGTGGGTCGATACCTGGAGAGCGCGACCCGTGAAGCAATACCGTTCCGACTCGAAAGCTCGCTTCGAAAACCATGTCTCAAACTGCCGCGGACTCCAGCTCATCAACCCGCGACAAAGCTCTCACGAAAGTTTGTGAAGAGCGGGTGGAGATCGACAAGTCCGACCAGCGGGTGCGGCGGATGTTCGCGTCGATCGCGCGGCGATACGACTTGCTGAACCACCTGCTAAGCCTGAACATCGACCGCTCGTGGCGGCGGTTCACCACCCGGAAGGTTCCCCCCCAACCCGGGGTTCCAGTGCTCGATTGCTGCACCGGCACGGCTGATCTCGCCCTGGCTTATGACCGCGCCGCGAAGGGCCTCACGCGTGTCATCGGTACCGACTTTTGCCGTGAGATGCTCTTACTCGGCGAGGGCAAGGTCCGGAAGCATGGGGCAACCGGCCGCGTGGTCTTGATCGAGGGCGACACCCAGCGTCTACCGGTGCCCAGCGACACGTTCGGGGTCGTCAGTGTCGCCTTCGGCCTGCGCAATGTCCGCGACACGGTCCGCGGCATCGACGAGATGATTCGCACGGCCCGGCCGCAAGGGAAGGTCGCCATACTCGAGTTCTCTCGTCCTCGTGGGCGGTTCCTGGGCAGGATCTATCTCGCCTTCTTCCGTCACATACTGCCGCGCCTCGGTCAGGCGATCGCACCAAATCAGGACCAGGCCTACCACTATCTTCCCCGCACCGTCTTGAGCTTTCCCGACGGCCAGGACATGATCAACCTGCTTGGCTCGCGCGGGCTGATCGAACTGCGGATGTATCCGCTCACCCTCGGCATCGCCACCTTGTACGTGGGAACGAAGCCGAGCAAGGGCGGTGCCTCGTACGGCCAGGAGCCGACTCGATGAGCCACGACCCATCGTTGCCCGCGGCCGGCGCCCAGCCCGGCCTGGTCGTTGCCATGACCGGCGCCAGCGGCGCTCCTTATGCCGTTGGATTGCTTCGAACCCTCAGTCGCCTGGGCCGGACCATTCACCTCACCGCCAGCCCCAGCGCGGCCCAGGTGCTGCACCAGGAGACCGGCCTGTCGCTGTCGCTCAAACGGTTCGATCCCCTGATCTTCGGTGACCTTGCGCCCGGCCGCCTGATCTATCACCATCACGCGGACTTCACGGCGGGCATCGCCAGCGGGTCGTTCCTCACAGGCGGTATGGTCGTCATCCCGTGCAGCATGAGCACGCTCGGGGCGATCGCACATGGCGTGACGACCAACCTGATCACGCGCGCGGCCGACGTCCATCTCAAGGAACGGCGCAAGCTCATCCTCGTGCCGCGCGAGACCCCGCTAAGCCTGATTCACCTGGAAAACATGGTGCAAGTGAGCCGCGCCGGGGCGGTCGTGCTGCCCGCGATGCCCGGCTGGTATCACCGCCCGCGTCGACTCGACGACCTGGTCGACTTCATCGTCGGACGGATCTGCGACCAGCTTGGTATCGTCAATTCTCTGATCACACGATGGGGCAGCGAGGAGGCCGGGGCGGAAGCGGCCGATGATCGGCCCGGCGAACATCCGGAGGCCTGAGCCAGTGAACACAGCGATCGCACGCGAGTATCTCGATCTGGTCAAGTTTCACCACACCCTCTTCGCCTTGCCCTTCGCGCTCTTGGGGGCCGCGCTGGCGGCCTTCAGCCCGGACGGTTGGCGGGGGCGTGCCCAAGACTGGGTCGGAATCGTCCTGTGCATGGCCACGGCTCGTTCCGCCGCGATGGCCTTCAATCGCCTGGTGGACCGCGACTACGACGCCCTCAATCCGCGGACGGCGGGACGCCACCTGCCCACCGGCCGGCTCTCGGTGCGGTCGGTGGCGCTCTTCACCGGTCTGTGCGCCGTGGCGTTCATCGCCTCGACATTGCTCTTTCTGCCCAATCGCTGGCCCCTGCTGCTGTCGGTTCCAGTCCTGATCTGGCTCCTTGGTTATTCCTATACCAAGCGGTTCACCAGCCTGGCCCATTTCTGGTTGGGGGCATCACTGAGCCTGGCCCCGGTTGCCGCCTGGATCGCCTTGCGGGGCGGGATCGCGTGGCCGCCCGTGCTGCTGGCCCTGGCCGTGCTCTGCTGGGTCTCCGGGTTTGACATCATCTACGCTTGCCAGGATGTCGCGTTCGACAACCAGGCGGGCCTGAAGAGCGTGCCCTCCCGGCTCGGCGTGCCCGCGGCTCTGCGCCTGGCGGCGCTCTGTCACGCGTTCATGATCCTCTCCCTGGTCGGCCTGGAACTGTCTTATCCGCTGGGCAAAATCTTCCTGGTCGGTATCGCCGGCGTGGCCGTGTTGCTCTCTTACGAGCACGCCCTCGTCCGCCCCGACGATCTGACACGTGTCAACCTGGCCTTCTTCCACGTCAATGTCATCATCAGCATCGGACTTCTCGTTTTCGGGCTGGCGGACCTGGTGCTGTGAAGGTCGAATGGTTCTCGAAGTCGTCATCTGTTCATCGCAGGTTGATGATCGCTTCAGTTTCGGCTAGCTTTAGCTATGGGGTGGTTGACTTCAAGCCACCCATCCTCGGTTGCTGGTTCCAGGTTGACTGGGTTCTTGGCAGGTTTTCTGAGAGTCAGCGAGCGACTCGACTTGGCGCATCCCGTTTGCCGGACATAATCTGACATCGGTCGAGCACCGCTGCTAAGGGACCAGCCGCACACCGTTAACCCGGATGACCTACCGTGTCAGATACCATTGAGTCACAGTCACAACCTGAAACCAGGCTTCTTGTTTCGCTGGCGACTTACAACGAGGCGGGGAACTTGCAGTCCCTGGTCCAGACGATCCGCCAGTTCGCGCCTCGAAGCTCGATCCTGATCATCGATGACAACTCCCCCGATGGGACCGGCAAGATCGCCGATGAGCTCGCGGTGGAGCTACCCGCGATTCACGTGATGCACCGGCCGGGCAAGCTCGGTGTGGGCACAGCCATGCTGGAGGCCATCTCCTTCGCGGTCGGCAACCAGTACGACTATCTGCTGAACCTCGACGCCGACTTCAGCCATCCTCCCCGGTTCATCCCGGCCCTGCTCGATGGCATGCGCGATCACGACGTGATGATCGGTTCGCGTTACGTGCCGGG
>JAFAHT010000338.1 GCA_019237095.1 Planctomycetaceae bacterium | reverse complement strand
GGACAGGGCAGCTCACGGGACAGGCGTCGCTGGCGGCAGGGGAGTCAGCAGCACACGGGTTGCACCCCTCCTTTCGTGGGATCTGCTCATTCTGGTCATCTGGGTGGGATTGAAAGCCAGTTCGATGCGGCCGCTAGTGTCGTCGCTTTCTGCCTTGTATGCATGGTATCTGCCTGCACTGCCTGTCCTCGCTCTGTGCTCGCTTTGTGGCTCGGCTCGATGGAGCAGGTCCTGACCGACCTGCAAGCCGCCATCGATCACATTCCCAAGAGCGAGCACGCGGCCGAAGCGAAGAGTCTCTTCGAGGCGATGCAGCCGAGCCACCGCCGACACCAAAGCGGGCCGCGTCGGCTGGGTGAGATTTTGCCCGCGATCTTGGCCAAGCTGGAGGTCACCGCGATAGAATTGAGATCGAAGGGGGAGAACGACCTCACGTAACCGTCGGGGCCGAGGAGCCGAACAACGCCTGATGTCCCCGTGGCTGTTCAAAGCCTTTGACAAAAGCGTGGCGCTCTCTCGGATCACCAACGCCTGATACGGCGGCGTGGGGTCACTCCCCTGATGTACCAGTATGGCGAGATGTGATCCATTGTTTATGACAGAAGTGGCTCGCTTGGCCTTGCCGTTACCTGGTCAAATGTATCCCATGAACTCGCAGTAATGCGAGCATGCGTGCGGTGCGCGCTCGCACTCCCGTCCCAAAAACCGCATGACGGTCTTTCCGCGCTTCTTGGCAGACTGCGGACAACGTGTCAAAATCAGGTCACGGCTCTCGTCCAACATCTTGCGCCTTGCTCCAGGGAAACCTCCGTCCGGTGAAGGGTCAACCATGTCCGATCTGATAGCGCAGGCCCCGGCGCTGGAAAGAATTGATCTCTTTGAGGTCGTCGACGGTCGCGTTGTGGAGAAGCCGCCGATGGGTGCATTGGAAGTTTTCCTGGCCTCGAGCCTGATGCGCTGGCTTGCCCCGTTCGTGGATGAAGCCCACCTCGGTTGCGTCGTCCAGGAAATGCTCTTCCTCCTCGAGGACTCGCCGGAACTCAAACGTCGTCCCGACCTCGCCTTCGTTTCGGCCGAGCGTTGGCCCATTGGCAAACGCGTTCCCAGGACCGAGGCCTGGGACGTGATCCCCGACCTGGCCGTCGAGGTGATCAGCCAGAGCAACACGGCCGACGAGGTGGCGGGCAAGATCGAGGAATACTTCCACGCGGGGACCCGGCAGGTCTGGGTCGTCTATCCGGTGACGAGCAAGGTCCAGGTCTACGAATCGCCGACGCAGGTAAAGATTCTTCAGGTAGGTGACGAGTTGCCGGGCGATCCGCTGATCCCTGGGTTTCGTCTCCCCCTCTCCGTGCTCTTCGGGGAGGAAACCGGCGACTGACGCCCCATCGACTTTGGAAATGGGCGACATAACGCTTATTCGTTACCAGCCAAGATCGCCCTGAGGACCAATTGCTCCTGAGAAAACGCTACATCCCGATTGTGCCACCGAGACAAACTCGGCCCATTGGGGCTCAAGCGGCTCAACATGAGGCGAAATCGGCCATCCGCGTTTACTCTGTGCTACAAAGTAAGTGGGCCCTGCGCCTTCCCTCCGCGCTTTGAGCCAGTGGACCCGATGGAAACAGACGAAAATGATTGAGAATCTTCATAGCAAGGCCGACTGCTCGGGTGTTTGTCGTTGTCAATTAACTACTTATGACAAAGAATCGGAAGTCCCACGGGAGCATTCAGCGGCGCCGAAACTTTGGAATCTCTACTTTTTCCTACCAAACGCCTGTCCAGTACCGGTGAAAGTGGATCCTGTACAAGCTGCTGTTGGTGCCATAAAGTGGGCGGCCCCATCCAGTCTTTAGCGACGATCACCAGCTCGATTCGACGGCGTGCTCCCAGTGCGGGTAGAGGGACTCGAGCCGGGTCTTCAGCTCGCGGTGGCGATCCTGGGTCGTCACGGCCTTGAGCGCGTCGCGATAGGTCGCGGGCTGGCCGAGCAGGTCCTCGACCAGCGCGAGCTCGGTCTCAACCTGGCCGATCTCACGCTCGATATCGGCGGCCTTGCGATAGGGGAATTTCTTCTTCGAGCCGCCGTTGCCGTCGACGGTTCGCGAGCTGGCCGGAACAGGGGGGGCGGACCGGGTACTGGCCTTGTCGGCGGCGGCTTCTTTCTCTTTCTGGACGAGATTCTGATAGGTCTCATAGTCGCCCTCGATGACCCGGGCGCGGTCCGCGCCCAGGACGATCAACCGGTCGGCCACCTGGTTGAGAAAGTAGCGGTCGTGGCTGACGACCAGGACGGTTCCCTCAAACTCGCGGATCGACCTTTCGAGAGCCTCGCACGACCAGATGTCGAGGTGGTTGGTGGGCTCGTCCATGACCAGCAGGTTGGCCGCCGTGGCACAGAGCCGCGCGAGCGCGGCCTTGGCCTTCTCGCCGCCGGAGAGCTGGCCGACCGTCTGGAACACGAGCTCGCCGGTCAGGCCGAAACGGGCCAGCAGGTTGCGGACGTCACCCTCCACCCATTCAGGGTCGTCCTGGGGCCAGATGGCCCGCACCACGGTCGTGCTCGGTGAGAGCGATTGTAGGTCCTGGTTGTGATATCCAACCTGCACCCTGTGGCCGAGCTTGACCTCGCCGCGATCGGCTTTCTCCTGGCCGATCAAGGTCTTGATCAGCGTTG
Source organism: Planctomycetaceae bacterium (assembly GCA_019237095.1). Taxonomy (GTDB): domain Bacteria; phylum Planctomycetota; class Planctomycetia; order Isosphaerales; family Isosphaeraceae; genus Aquisphaera. Next base: position 3,777 of record JAFAHT010000338.1, on the reverse strand, counting down.
TTTTGCCCGAGCCATTGGGTCCCATCACGCCCACGCACTGGCCGCGGAGGACTGCGACGTTCAGATCATGGAACAGGACCTGGTCGTAGGCCTTGGTCAGATTCCGAGCCTCGATGACGATGTCGCCCGAGCGGTCGACCTCCTCAAAGCCCATCACGGGCCCGACGATCTCGCGCATCGTGTCGACCCGCTCGCGTTCCAGTTTCTCGAGCTTCCGTTCGCGGTCCTGGGCCTGCTTGGCGCGCTGCCCTGCGCCATACTTGCGGATGTAGGCTTCGAGCTTCTCGGCCTTCTCCTCCTGCCGCCCGGCCTGCCGCTCCAGCACCTTGGCCTTCTCGGTGCGGAGCTTCCAGTACTGCGTGTAGTTGCCCGGGTAGACCTCGAGCTTTCCCTCGTGCAGCTCCCACGTCTTGGTGACGACCTTGTCCAGGAAATAGCGGTCGTGGCTGACCACGAGCATCGCCACCGGCTGCCGCGCCAGGTAGTTCTCCAGCCATTCCGTGGTCTCGATATCGAGGTGGTTGGAGGGCTCGTCCAGAAGCATGAGGTCGGGACTCTCGAGCAAGAGCTTGGCGAGCATCAGCCGCGACTGCTGTCCCCCAGAGAACGTGCGGGCCGGACGCTTCAAGTCCGCTGCCGTGAACTGCAGTCCGTAGAGGATCTCCTCGACGCGATGATCGATCGAGTAGGCGTCCTGGTGGACCAGCCGCTCGTGGAGCTCGTCGTACCGGCGGCTGGCCCGGTCGCGGTCCACCTGGTCGTCGGCCTCGGCCATCTCCTGGGCCGCCTCCTCGAGCTCGCGCTGCAGGTCCAGGAGCGAGGCCAGACCCGACCGGGCCACGTCCATCAGCGTCTCGTCCGGCCCGAACTCGGGCTGTTGGGCCAGCAGGCTCACTCGAATGCCGGGTCGGACATGGACATGACCGTACTCCGGCGTCTCAATCCCGTCGAGCAGCTTCATGAGCGTGGTCTTGCCCGCGCCGTTGGGCCCGACCAGACCGATCCGCTCACCGGCGCGAATCTCGAAGGCCAGATCGAGGAAGATGGGATCACTGGCGTACTGACGGCCAAGTCCTTGAGCGGAGATGAGAATCATGGGTTTGGTTCAAAGAGGAACAAGCGTGCTCAGTTTCAAATAAATTGACCTACGGTTTCCTGACTGAGGCGTGCCAATCAGCGGGGTGTTGTCAGTACCCCGATCACCTCGATCTCCTGGCCCAGCCGTCGCCACAAAGCATCCCAACCATCCGAGTGCTCTGTCGAGACCTGACGGATATACTCAGGCCGTTCGATATCCCAGTAGTAGAACAGCTTCTCCGGGGAATAGTTCATGATTAGATTCGGAATATTATGAATATGGTCGGATTCAATTGCGCAGAGCTCGGCGCGTCCCTGCCAGGCGAGTGTACGGATCCGCATAAGCCCGGTTTGCAGAATGCAGAGCAGGATAGTGGCGATCTCGGCTGGACAATGCATCGGATTCACCTCAAGGGAAGATCGAGAATCGAATCAGCAATGGCCCTCGCGGACAGCGAAGTCACCAAAACCTCAATCATGCGCCTCTCTTCGGCGGCGGCGCGGACATAATGATGACCATCAATGATAACTCCCTCCTGGGAAACCTGGATAGGCGTGAACCTTGCCTGACCGTTCTTGATCAGGTTGCGTTGGTACTCGAGTCGAGATCGAACCAGATCTGTCCTCCCCGGTCGTAAACGGGCTGGATCGACGTCTTGCTGCGTCTGGCCCGGCACCGCGTTGATCGGGTTCTGCCAGTCATCCGGTGGACTCATCCGCCGCTCGCTCCGCGTTGCTATTGGAAAAGACGCTCAACTCTCCTCTCCGAGAGTTTTCTTGGTTCTTAGCATATGGTGATAATGCTGGGCGAACCGGTGGGCCTCGTCGCGGACGCACTGAAGTAGGCGAAGGGCGAAAGAGCGGCGGCGGAGCACGATCGGGTCGGAGCGGCCGGGGACGTAGATTTCCTCCTCGCGCTTGGCCAGTGAGATGACGGTCGGCGGATTGACCTTGAGGGCCTCGAAGGCTGCCAGCGCCGCACCAAGCTGGCCCTTGCCGCCGTCGATCAGAAGGATGTCGGGAAACGGCTCGTCGCGCTCCTGGAGACCCTGGATGCGCCGGGTGATCACCTCTCGGATCGAGGCGAAGTCATCCACGCCCTGCACGGTCTTGATCCGGTAGCGGCGGTAGCCGGGCTTGAACGGCAGCCCGTCAACGAACGTGACCAGCGAGCCGACCGTCTCGGTTCCTCCCAGGTGGGCGATGTCCACGCCGTCGATGGTGCGCGGCAGTGAGTCAAGGCCGAGCACGCGCTTCAGCCCCTTGAGGCCCTTGCGAGGATCGACGTAAAATACCTCGGGCTGGGCGTGCTTGGCCAGGTCGCCACGCAGGCTCAGGTTTTGCAGGGCTTTGATCTCGTCGCGCAGCCGCGCAGCCTTCTCGAACTGGAGCCCCTTGCTGGCCGCGCGCATCTCCTCCTCCATCTCCTGGAGCACGACCTCCTTCTTGCCGTCGAGAAAGAGGCGAAGCCGTTGGATGTCGCGACGGTAAGTTTCCCGATCGATCCGCAGGTTGCAGGGCGCCGTGCATTGATTGATCGACGCCAGCAGGCAAGGCCGGAACCACCGCCAGCGACCGTCGTCCTCCTCGATGTCGAGGGAGCAAGTGCGGAACTTGAAGATCCGCTGCAAGACCTGGATCGCCCCGCGCAGGCTCTTGGCCCGGGGAAATGGGCCGTAGAGCTTGACGCCCGAGTCCTTGGGTTCGCGGGTGAAGTTGACCCTCGGAAAATCCTCGCCAGTGGTGATCTGGAGATAGGGGAAGCTCTTGTCGTCTTTGAGGTCGTGGTTGTATTTCGGCTGGATGTCCTTGATCAGCCGAGCCTCCATCAGCAAGGCATCGACCTCGCTATCTGCAACCAGGTGGTCGATATCTACCACCTCATCGATCCAGTCGCAGATTCGGCGGTCCTGCGCGGCGGTCTTGTGAAAGTACGAACCGGCCCGCGCGCGAAGGTTCTTGGCCTTGCCCACGTAGATGACCCGGCCCTGGGCATCCTTCATCAGGTAGAGGCCCGGGGCGGTAGGAAAGGTTTTCACCTTGTCGGCAGGGAGAATGGTCGCCGACGCCTGGGGTTCCGACATCAGTGCCTCGCGGGATCCGACCCGTCATGGTGCTTCGGGAGACATGTTGTGATCAAGGCTCCCCGTCGCGATCACAATCCGTTCGAGGAGGCCTGTTCATCCCGGGTTAGCAAGAGCGCTCGTGACGTATTCTTCGATATCTCGCACCATAAGGTCAAGCCTCCTTGCGGTCTCTGCCTTGGCCTCGGCAAGGTGTGCGGGTCTTTTCACCTCGGTCCGAGCGAAGAGATAGAACTTGATCTTTGGCTCGGTTCCCGAGGGGCGGGCCGCGAATCGAACGCCCGGCAGCTCGGTGTGAAAGATCAAGAGGTCGCCGGAGGGTTGGGGCAGGGGGCGAGTGCTCCGAGAGCCGGCCAGATCTCGAATTTCATGGTTCTTGTAGTCAAGGACCTCGGTGACCGCAAGTTCGGCAATGGTCCGGGGCGGGTCGGTCCGAAATGCCCTCATCAACGACCGGATCTTGTCAAGACCCTCGCGGCCCTTGAACGTCTTGTTGATCAGGTGCTCGCCATGGTGGCCGACGTCGACATACAGGTCGTCGAGGTATTCCATGACGGTCTGTTTGCGATCTTTCACGGCGGCCGCCAGCTCGGCGAAGAGTAACGCGGCCACGGCG
>JAFAHT010000070.1 GCA_019237095.1 Planctomycetaceae bacterium | reverse complement strand
CACCTCGGGCGAACGATATAACCAGCGCACGGTGCCGTGCCGGTCCACGAGGATCGTCGTCGGCACGTCGGCGTCGCCGCCATCCGGTGCCGCGTGGGGATGGATGAGCCCGGCCATCTCGGACAAGCTGCGCGCCTGATCCGCCAGCACGATCAGGTGCGGAAAGTCGGCCTGTGTTTTCCGGGCGTCGTCGAGTCGTTCCACCGAGACCACGAGCACGCGCGTGTTCCGCTTCGGAAAATCGTCGTGGTGCCGTTCGAGCTGAACCAGCTCGATCATGCAGATGGGTCACCACCGGCCGCGGAAGAAGACAAGCACGTTGTTCCGATCGCCGGCCAAGTCGCGCTGCGTGAACGGCGTGCCGTCGGCTCGCCTTGTTTCGAACGCCGGGAAAGGTCGTCCCACCGCGATTGGCCCCGTGTACGGCGGCAGTCGCAGCGCGTACAAGAATGCCAGCTCGACGCCCGCGAGAAGCACGACTGCTAATAGCGCGAACACGCGCCAAACGGTCCGCCTCTCCAACAGGGACATGACGACGAGGACGACACCGAGCGACGCCAGGGTGGGCATATACCACGGTGCCATCAAGCGCTGAAGCGAGATCTGCACCACGTACGCGACCACTCCCAGGACTGCGAGACCGAGGCCCAGCAGCAGGAAGAGTCGACCGCGGAAGCGATGCGGCGCGGCACTAGAGGAACTGGTCATGTCTTTGTTACTTCCAGGTGAGCCATGTGGGGTATTCGCGAGCCGCTCATTGTACGAGATGCGCTTGCCTCCGGGAAGCGACTTCCTCACCCCTTGGAGGTGGAAGGGGAAAGCGTCATTTGGTTCGCAGTTCCCACTTTATGCGAATTATAACCGGCTGCCAACTCGCGCGGGTCCGCCAGGGCGGCGAACTTCCCGTGGAAGGAGAGCTTCCCTTGATCGAAGGCGCCGCGGAGCAGCGCCAGGAACTTGCCCCGGAACACGCGGCTGAGCACGCGCACCGGGAGGAAGAACCCGGGCTGGCAAGCGAGCCACTTCGAGCCGTCAAACGACAGCCCGCCGCCTGGCACGACACAGTGGACGTGCGGGTGGTGCTGGAGGGTTTGCCCAAGCCCGCGTCGCGGATGGCCTGGACACAGACCCGGTGCACTGACCGGCCGGTGATGTGGTATCCGGGGACGTCTCCGGGAAAGAGCCAATCAGTCGGCCGCGCGACCTTCCAGTATTCGCGGAGCAGGGCCAGCAGGCGCGGCGAGAGCATCACGTAGCGATCTTTGCGGCCTTTGCCTTGGCGAACGCGGAGGACCATGCAGTGGCTGTCGATGTCCTCGACGCGTAAGGCCACGACCTCCGAATGCCGCAAGCCGGCGCCGTAGGCGGTCGTGAGAATGGCACGGTGCTTGATGCCGATGACGGCCGCGAAGAACCGGGCCATCTCATCCAGGCTGAGAACGATGGGGAGACGTTTGGGCTGCTTGGGACAGCGGATCCGTACCATGACCCCTGCGCTGTCGAGGGTGACCTCGTAGAGGAATCGCAGGGCAGCGACGGTCTGATTGAAGACGCTCCATGAGACGTGCTTCTCCTGGACGAGGTGAAGCAGGTAGGTAGAGTTTCCTATTAGCCATGATGAGGGCATGCTTGGCCTCGACGAATGAACTTGAGAATTTACACCGAATAGATTAAGTTTCGCTTCCTTTCTTGCGGTTCGACCGTCGTTGGGAACTGGTTGCAAGGATGCAGTTTCCCGCACTTATCGTCGTCGGGTTAGCGATCGTCCTTTCGGGACTGGCGCCGGTCGTGCGCGCACAAGGCCCCCCGCCATCACCGCAGACTCTGCCGTCTCCACAAATCTTGCCCACGCCTCAGCGACCGGAATTTGTCGTTCCCTCAGGTTTGCCGCGCTATGACCTTGCCGTGCGGATTGATCCCGCAGGCCGCAAGGTCAAGGCGCGTGAACGCGTTGTCTTCACCAACCGGTCGAAGGTGTCGGTCAGCGAGCTGGTTTTCCACGTCTATCCCCGCTACAAGGTGCCGGACAAGGATCGCAAGAAGCTGGCCAAGACGATGGAGGTGCTTCGCCTTAGCCCCGAGGAGGCGATGGATACGGTCGGCGAGCGCATGCAGGTCGCTCACGTTTTTCTGGGAAACCGATCCGCCCGATTCGACTTCGACCCCAGGGACGGTACGATCCTGGTCGTGCCACTCGTTGAGAAAGTGCCGCCAGGAGGACGAGCCGTTGCGGTGATCGACTTCACCATTGATTTGCCCGAGCAATGGGGCCGGTGGGGGAATCATCAGGGAATCACCTACCTCCTGAACTGGTATCCGGTGCTGGCCCACCACGACGACCGGGGCTGGGCGCGAACGCCGTTTGTTCCCTGGCATCAGCCCTGGTATCAGGAAGCTGGGCACTACACGGTTCTGGTCGATCTTCCCGCCGGCCAGGTCGTCGCCTCATCGGGCCGGATCACCAGGCGACAGGACGGAGCTAACGGATGGCAGCGGCTTACCATCAAGGCGAGCCCGGCGCGTGATTTCGCGCTGGTTTGCTCGAACCGCTTTCAGACCTTGGAGCGAACGGTGGGCTCGACCTTGGTTCGCGTCCACGGCTTTCCCGAAAACGCCGGTAACACCCGGCGAGCTCTGGACTATGCTTGCGAGGTCATTCCTCTCTACGAGAAATGGTTTGGTCCTTACTGTGACACAGAGTTCGAGATCGCTCCGTCGTTCTTTGGCTGGAACGGTAACGAATGCTCGGGATTGGTGTTGATCGACGACCGGGTGATGAGGCTGCCTACCGCCGGCCAGCGGTACCTCGATCACTTGGTCACCCATGAAACGTGTCACCAGTGGTGGTGGAATACCGTGGGCACCAACGGCTATGCCGAGACGTTCATGGACGAAGGACTTGTCAACTGCTTCACCGCGCTGCGGCTTGACGCCAAGTACGGTCGCAATGGCCCGCTCATCACCTGGCCCAAAGGCCTGAGCTGGATGCCCACGATCGGCCGCGAGGATCTTCGGCTGGCTGGTTACTACGGTTGGCGGCGCAAGGGGGGAAGTGGGCCGATCATCCAGGATCTTGGAGCCATGGGCAACCTTAACACCCTGTTCAGCCTGGCCTACGACCGCGGTGGCAAGGTTGTCGAGATGATCCATAACCGGCTCGGCGAGGTTAGGTTCTTTGCCTTCTTCCACAAGCTTTACACCGACTACAGCTACAAGACCCTCTACTACGCCGACTTCAAGCGCGAGCTGATCGCGTTTGATCCCAAGGGCGACTGGGGCCGGTTCCTCGAGAACTGGGTTGAGAAGCACAGTGAGACCGACTGGGCCGTTCAGCACGTCCAGGTGGGGCCGGCGTCGAAGACCGACGCCGACGTACGGCAGGTGACCGTCGAGCTCGAGCAGCGCGGGCAGATGACCGAGCCGACGGTCGTGCTTTGCCGCTGCCCTGACGGTGAGCTGCGCGTGCCGATCTGGCCCGATCGGCAGAGTTACGAGGTGCCCGGTGCGCAGGTGCAGCGTCAGGGAAAGCGATGGGTCGTGACCATGGACGCGCCAGGACAGCCCTCTCAGATCGAGGTGGACCCCGATCATGCCTTGCTCGATGCGCAGCCCGACAACAACCGCTGGAAACCCGAGATCTCCTGGCGGCTGACCCCGCTGGTTTCGCCGCTGGACCTCTCGCCGCAGTTCCAGGCCTACGATCGTGTGTCGCTGGTTGCCGGGCCGTTCGTGGATCAGTACGCCCGCGCGGGCTTCAAGACCGGCGTGCAGCGCGTCAACAACTGGCAGGTGATTGGCTGGGCGGGAACCGAGCCGGCATTGCGCGAAGCCATATTCGGCGGTGAGGCGACCCTGTTCCATACCCCCGCGGCGGGCTGGGCAACGGGCTTCTTCTACGAGGAGGGCCTGTACAACTTCTACAACGACAAGCGTCACTCCGGCGGCCGGTTCTTCTTGCGCAGGCGGTTGCTCGAGTCGTCGAGCTTCATCGTCGATGATCCGGTGTTCTACGAGTTCTATTACGGCCTGGGCAACGAGTTCTGGCCGGGCGACGACGGCCGGCCCGTCGAGCAATACCTGGGGGCCGTGGGGGCTCGTTATCGCCAGAACACTCAGTTCCCTTACTGGGATCCGGTGCAGGGCGAGATCTTCGAGATTGCGGCCGAGTACGGCAATGCCCTCCTGGGATCGAAGCTGGACTATGCGCGCGTCGTCGGGCAGTACGGACTGGTTCGCAAGGTTCCCGAGTCGTGGGGCATCTTGCCCAACAGCCGGTTTGCCTTGCGGGCCTACGGAGGCTGGTCGTGGCCCGACTCAGCTTCGCTCTTCCGCCTGGGCGGCGGCCAGCGGTTGCGGGCCCTTGACCTCACCTCGCAGGAGGGATCGTCCGTCTGGCTGATGACCGCCGAATGGCGATTCCCGATCTGGCGAGAGATCAACCGGGACGTGCTCGATCACACTCTTTCGTTTCGCCACCTCTACGGCGCAGCTTTCTACGACGTTGGCCAGTCTTACCTGAAGGGCCACTGGGGCCCGGTGGTCCACGGCCCTGGCTTCGGCTTCCGATGGGACGTTCTCCTCTTCTCCTTTCTCGAGCGCGCCACCCTCCGGTGCGACATCGCTCAGCCGATCGGCGTCCGCGGCGGACCGGTTATCTGGTTCGGGATCAACCAGGTGTTCTGAACTCGATAGCGTGCTCAAGATGGCTTTCAACCTCCCCTCGCCCGAGTCAGGCCAGGTTCACAGGTAGCCGCGTCTGGGGGTCGACCCAGATTGTCAATTCGTGGCCGGTGTCACCCGACCGGGGTTGGCCATCGTTCCAACCCAGCCACCAGGACGCCTGGTTGTCGACGCACCGTCTGGATCATGAAAGTGGGCCCAACCGGGGCTCCTCATGACCTACACGTATGACTACGATCCTGAGCCGTCACGGTTCCAGATCGAGTACGATCGTGAGAAGCGGCTCTTCGAGATCATCGGACCGTGAACCGACATCCCTCATGTTCAAATCAGTGTGCGGATGGAGGGTTCGGCAGCGATCGAATCTCCGTCTGGCTCCAGTCACTGACCCTGGCGGGAATCGCAAAACCTGACCAGGCCCTGGATTCCTTTTGGATCGACCTGCCTCGAGAGATCTGATTCCAGTCGGCCTCGATCTCGATGAAGCCGAACCATCGCGCGAAGCGCACCTGCCTGTAATACGCATACCAGGCTCTTCGGGCCTGGTCCTTGGTTCGTCGACTTCGTTGGGCGTCCATGATCGTTCGTCCTGATCCCCGCTGGGTTGGGAAGGAAAGCGTATCTTTGCTTGTTGAGGTGTGGGAGACGTTCTCTCTTTCAAAAGCCTAGGTCCTGGTTCCAGGAATATGCTTTTTTTCCACCTGAGAGAGTTCTCGGGATTGCGAGAGGCCAAGCCGGGAAGTACTCGATGTGGGCTGGGACATCATCGATAGGGCCGCCAAGGGAGCTGGAAAGATGGGTCGAGCAGACGAAGGTTCGGCGCTGTGTCAAATCAAAGGCCTCTTGCAGTGGGGGTCAACGTGCGGGTGGACGGACAGGCAGCTCCTCGAGCAGTTCGCGTCACGTTGCGATGCATCCGCCGAGGCTGCCTTCGCTGCGCTGGGCGAAAGCAAAGAGGAGGCCGAAACCCTCCGCCAAGCCTGCATCACGAGGCCCGACGAAAGGCTCGCCCTCCCTTCAGATCCTTGAATTCGGGTCTTGCGAGCCGATCAGGGTTCGTTCGCGTTGAGGTTCGCCTTCGGGACCTTCTCGATCCGGTGGCGGATCTCCTTGAGGTGGGCCAGGGAGGTGTCATCGATCGAAAAGCCTCTGGCTCAAGTGGGGCAGACGTAGCCGACATCCGGCCCCGCGTTCGGTCGCCGGCGATCAGGACTAGAGCGACCATCTCCCCATCGCCAGCACGACACAAGCAATCAGGGCGTTCGTGGTGACATGAGCCGCGATGGCGTCGACGATCGCGCCGCGGCGGTACAAAGCCAGGACGTAGCCCATCCCGGCTAGCGTTCCCGCCAGCCACCGGCCGTGCAGCGCCCCGAAGAGCATCGAAGAGATCAAGAAGATAGCCAGGTAAACCGGCCGGGGCGTACGGTCGTGAAGTCGGCGGCGACCAGTCGGCCGATCAGATAGCCGCGGAACGCGAGTTCTTCCGCGATCGGTACCGTGATCACCGAGCCGGCGACGCGGAACTACAGCCAGGTCGTTCGCCAAGGTTCTGTAAAATTGGCCAGCGCCATCGTGACGGCGACAATCGACAGCAGCGGAACGAGGTACGCCGCGGCGGGGTTCTCCCAGACCCCGCGATCGTCCGCTGGATGCGTTTTGGTGAAGAACGGCGACCGTCGCGAGACCAGGACGAGCCCCAAGGCGATCGCGTTGAATGCCAGCCAGCCGGCCTGAGAGTGAAAGCCGCCGACCGCGATATCGGCGGATACCCAAGTGCCGACGGCCACTTCGGGACGGACGAGGCCGAGCTACCGTTCCGGTCCTCTCGACGGTCCGCGGCGGAAACAAAAAAAGCCTCGACCGTGCTCTGATGCACGGTAGAGGCTTCACGACCCAATCGACCCGCCGAACATGAGCGGATCGTCAATCTATATTAGACCGAAGCCTTGTGGTGTCGTCAAGGCCCCATCAGAAAAATTTGGCTCATGTCGGGTAACTGGTGACAGTGCAGCGTGAGCCCCAGTCGGGCCGGTCCTACTCGCCCCGCATCTGCCCGTCGGGCAGAGACTTGCGGCGGCGTGGCGCCCCGTCCCGCTGGGCCAGGGTTTGGCAGCCGCACCAGTTATCCGACATGAGCCAAGCCTCTTTTGTGACGAGTTCCGCGGTTTCGGCCGTGCTACAATGGAGTTTCAGCCGATGGAAGCGATCGGGGCTTCTGGCACCGATCCCTTTGCCGGATTCCACGGGGCAGATATCAATGAGTCCACGAGAATGAACATAAGATATGATGTTGCTCTGTCGTGGATCGGGCCAGCGGCGATTTTCCTGGTGCTCAGCTTATCGCCAGGCTGTGGTGGCGGAGGCGCCGCGCTGCCCGCCCTCAATCCGGCCACCCAGACGATCCGCCTGACCAGCCCGGCTTTCACCGAGGGAGGCAAGATCCCCCGGGAGTTCACCTGCGACGGCACGGACAGGTCCCCGCCCTTGGAATGGTCGGGCGTTCCTCAAACTGCCCGCTCGCTGGTCTTGATCTGTGACGATCCCGATGCGCCAGGGGGAACCTGGTCGCACTGGGTACTTTACGACCTGTCGCCCAGCATCACGTCTCTCGACGAGGGAGTCGCGGCGGATCTTGTGGCGTCGCTCGAGCCAAGGGCCAGCGTCAAGCAGCCAAGGCTCACCGCCAACCAGGGCAGGAACGATTTCGGCAAGATCGGTTACGGAGGTCCCTGCCCACCGTGGGGAGTCCATCGCTATTTCTTTCGCCTCTACGCGCTCGATCAGCGAACCAAGCTGGCACCGGGCGCGACCCGTACGACGGTGTTCAAGACCATCGAAGGGCACATCCTGGCCGAGGGGCATTTGATGGGCAAGTACGCCCGGTGATCGTGAACGACGAAGACGAAGAGGAATCGGAGGGTTGCTCTTGTGAAGGTGCTCTTTCTTCATGGCTGGACGTCGGTGCCGGGCGGCGTGAAGCCGACCTATCTCGCCGGGTGTGGCCACACCGTCATCAACCCGGCGCTGCCCGATGAAGACTTTGCGGCAGCCGTCAAGATCGCCCAGGCCGAGTTTGACAGGCACCAGCCCGATGCGGTGGTCGGCTCGTCACGCGGCGGAGCGGTGGCCATGAACATCCAGGCTGGGTCGGCCCGGCTTGTCCTGCTCTGCCCCGCATGGAAGCGCTGGGGCAGCGCCACGTCGGTCAAGCCGGGCACTGTGGTCCTTCACTCCGAGGCCGACGACGTGGTGCCGATCGCCGACAGCCGCGAGTTGCTGACCCGCAGCGGCCTGCCGCAGTCGGCACTCCGCGTGGTCGGGACCGATCACCGTCTGGCCGACCCCGCGCCCCTGGCCGCAATGCTTGCGGCGGTGGAAAGTGTGGGACCGCAAGGCAGCTCGTCTCAATCGTGACCCTGGGCGATCGCCCGCAGGCTCTCGACGACTCGGTCCACCTACCGCGCGTGGGACCTGCGTCCCGCCTGGGCCGCCGAAATAGGCCAGGGGAAACCCCTCATGCCGCCGCTCGAGTGCCGGGAACGCGGCGCGGATCTCGTCGGTGGATACCACGCGCGATTCCTGTTATCTTTCATTCCAAGGGAGCATACGGTTAATCTCGAAGAATGCAACAAGGTGCCGCAGTGGGGCTTCTTCGTGCCCGATTCCGGCGTTCGGGCTCGCACCTCAAGCCAACCATCTGATTCAAGTTGGATGGTATCATGGCGAGCTTTGCGTTACGAGACAAGACCGGAGAGGGACCATGATCTGTGCCGCGGTGACCTACGTGATCAAGCCTGGCCATGAGGAAGAGGCTGCCGAGCTGTTCCGAACGCTGACCCAGCACACCCGCGCCGAGCCTGGCTGCCGGATGTACCTGGCGCACCGGTCGACGACCGATCCCCGCCGGTTCTTTCTCTATGAGCAATACGCCGATCAGGCCGCTCTCGATGCCCACCGCGCGGCACCGCACTTCGAGCGATACGTCAAGGAGGGCCTCTTCCCCATCACCGAGAGCCGCACGCCGGAGCTCTTCGAGCCGCTGACCGACTAAGCCGCGTTGCTCGAGAATGTGTGGGAGTGAATCCTTCCTCGGCCCCGTCGGAGCCCGTAGGGAGCTGCACCTCAAGCGCGATTCTCCGTTGGGATGACGTATGGGCCGTATGGAGATACCTGCCCGGACTCAAATGGGGCATGGTGGTCACGATTGACGTGGACGAAGCCTTCACCCCCCTGGCGCAGATGAGAAACACGGCGCTGAACATCGCGGGTCTTGCCACCTGCTTGGTCCTCCTTGCGGCTCTGGGCGTGGCCCGCTGGATTGTCGTTCCCATCGTCGGCTTGAAGGATTCGACCCGCCAACTGGCGGTGGGGAATTTCTCTCATCGGGCGCGCGAATCCAGGATCGTGGAGGTCACCGACCTGGCCCGGGCCTTCAACACCATGGCGGGTCAAATCGAGGAACACACGTCCGAACTTGCCCGGACCCTTCAAGCCTTGAGGGACAACGAATCCCGCCTCGAATCGCGGGTATCCGAGAGAACCCAAGAGCTGGAAACCACCAACAGTCACTTGGAGAACGAAATTGCCGAACGGCGCCGCGCCGAGGAGTCACTCCACCAGACCGAAGATCGCTTCCGCAATGCCTTTGATCATGCTCCGATCGGCATGGCCTTGGTGTCGCCTGAGGGACGCTGGCTCCAGGTCAACCACGCCCTCTGTGAGATCACCGGATACTCCGAGCTGGAATTGCTCGAGAGGACCTTCCAGGACATCACCCACCCCGACGACCTGAAAGCCGACCTCGACTTCGCCCGTGGCATGTTGTCCGGGGATCTTCCCTCTTACTGCATGGAGAAACGCTACCTTCGCAAGGACGGGCAATCCGTATGGATTCTGCTCAGCGTATCCCGGTCGCATAACGAGATGGGCAAGCCGTTCCTCTTCCTCACGCAGGTCCAGGGCATCAGCGAGCGGAAGCGGGCCGAGGGATTGATCAAAGAGCGAGCATGCCTGGCCGCATTGACGGCGGATGTCGGTATCGCCTTGACCCAGGAGGGCAGCCTACAGGGGCTCTTGCAGCGCTGCACCAAGGCCATCGTGCAGCACCTGGACGCGGCGTTCGCGCGCATTTGGACACTTGGCCCCCAGGGGGACGTGCTCGAACTCCAGGCCAGCGCGGGCATATACACCCACCTGGACGGTGCTCATGCCCGAGTGCCTGTCGGGAAGTTCAAGATCGGGCGGATCGCCCAGGAGCGAAAGTCTCATCTGTCCAATCAAGTCATCGGCGACCCAGCCGTCCACGATCAGGAATGGGCCGGAAAGGAGGGGATGGTCGCTTTTGCAGGGCACCCGCTCATCCTGGGAGGCGAGTTGTGCGGGGTCATGGCCATGTTTGCCCGGAAGCCGCTTTCCGATTCGACGATCGCGGCCTTGGAAGCCATCGCGAACCAGATCGCCCTGGGGATCGAGCGGAAGCTGGCGGAAGAGGCACTGGCCGATTCAAACGCCCTCCTGCGAGGCGTTCTCGATGGGTCCACTCAGGTGGCGATCATCGCCACCGATACGACGGGCCTCATCACGGTCTTCAACACCGGGGCCGAGCGCATGTCCGGCTATGCCGCCGAGGAAATGATCGGGCGGCAGACCCCGGTCTTGATGCACCTCGAAGCCGAGATCAATGCGCGTGGGGAGGAGTTAACGCGGGTACTGGGTCGCCCCATCATCGGCATGGACGTTTTCCTTGAACCGGCCCGCCTGGGTGACATTACCGAGCACGAATGGACCTACGTCCGCAAGGACGGAACTCGCTTGATCGCGAGCCTGGTCGTCACCGCGATGCGCGACCCGAACAGGGAGATCGTCGGCTTCATGGGCATCTTGCGCGACATCACCGGGCCCAAGCGTATCGAGGCTGCCCTCCGCGAAAGCGAGACACGCTTCCGCCGCATCATGAGCAACTTACAGGATTTCGTCGCCCAGGTCACGACAGAAGGTATTTACGAATATGTAGCGCCCTCATCCCTGGCGCTACTGGGGTACCGTCCCGACGAATTGCTGGGAAAGTCCATGTTCTCCCTTGTTCACCCGGATGACGTCGATGAGGCAGTGACCAGATTCGGAGCGGTGATCCAACATGGGGTTACCGTGCGCGGAGAATCACGGTTCCGTCATGCCGACGGCAGATACCTCTGGTTTGAAAGGGTGGGGAGTCCCCTCCTGGATGAGCAGGACCAGGTCTGCGGAGTCATCATCAACTCGCGGGACACCAGCGACCGCAAGCGCGACGAGGAGGAACTGCTGAAAGCCAAGGCGGCGGCGGAGGCTGCCAACCGTGCCAAGAGCGAGTTTCTCGCCAACATGAGTCATGAGATCAGAACTCCGATGAACGGGGTGATGGGCATGCTCGAGCTGGCCCTGGAATCGGACCTGACGGGGCCGCAAAGACACTACGTGGAGATGGCCAAGATCTCGGCCGATTCGCTCCTGGGGATCATCAACGACATCCTGGATTTTTCCAAGATCGAATCCGGCAAGCTGGAATTGGAGTGGACTGGATTCGACCTCCGGGAAACCGTCGGCGATACGTTCAAGACCCTGGCAGAGCGAGCTCAGAAGAAAGGGCTCGAGCTGATCCTCCACGTCCACGCCGATGTCCCCACTGTGGTAATCGGCGACCCGCTGCGCTTGAGCCAGGTGATCGTCAACCTGGTGGGTAACGCGATCAAGTTCACAGAGCACGGGGAGGTGGCCGTCCAGATCGCGACCGAACCGCGCGACGATGAACAGGTTGGCCTGCATTTCTGTGTCACCGACACGGGCTGCGGTATCCCGCCCGACAAGCAGCAGCTCATCTTTGACGCCTTCAGCCAGGCGGACAGCTCCACCTCGCGTCAGTTCGGGGGTACCGGCCTGGGGCTTACTATCTGCACCCGACTGGTGGGCCTCATGGGTGGAACGATCGGGGTCGAAAGCGAAGTGGGAAAAGGCAGCAGTTTCCATTTCACAGCGCGGTTCGGCCGGCAGCTCCAAACGATCGTCGCAGAACACGCAGAGCCGATCGCTGCCGAGGGCCTGCTCGTACTGGTGGTCGACGACAACGCGACGAACCTGGCTGTCCTGGAAGAGCTGCTTTCCAACTGGAGGATGAGGCCAAAAGGGGTGAACGGAGGGCGGGAAGCTCTGGCGGAAATGGAAGCCGCCGCAGCCCGGGGCGCCCCCTACCGGCTCGTGCTCCTCGATTCCCAGATGCCGGACCTGCAGGGCCTCGAGGTTGCCCGCGAAATTCGCCAGCGACCCGGTCTCCCCGAGGTGATCCTCATGCTGCTCTCGTCCAACGACAAGCCTGGCGACATGGCCCGCTGCCAAGAACTGGGCATCTCCGCCTTCTTGCGGAAGCCGATCAAGCAGTCCGAGCTGCTGGACGCCATTCTGACCGTACTGCACCAGACTCCCAGGAAAACCAGGTACATCACCACGCCTCGACCCGCTCCCGCAAGTCCGCACGGCACACTCCACATCCTCCTTGCCGAGGACAACGAGGTCAACCAGGAGTATGCGGTTGATTTGCTCCGGAGGCGGGGGCACACCGTCGTGGTCGCAAACAATGGCCAGGAGGCCCTGGCCGACTGGGAGATGGGGACATTCGACATCATTTTGATGGACGTCCAGATGCCCCTGATGGACGGCTTTGCCGCCACGGCCGCCATCCGCCAAAGGGAGAATGCCACCGGCAGGTACACGCCGATCATCGCTCTTACTGCTCACGTCATGAAGGGTGACCGAGAGCGCTGTCTGGCGGCAGGTATGGATGCCTACGCCTCCAAGCCGCTTCGCTCGCAAGAACTCTTCGCCGCGATTGACGGCCTGCTGCCGGGAGGGAAGACAGCTCCGAGAATCGCGGCCGCCAGTCGTGAAACTCCGGAGACCGTTTGGGACCCGACGACAATCCTTGCCGAAGTCGAAGGTGATCGGGAACTCCTGCTGAAGCTGATCGGGCGCTTTCTCGACCAGTACCCCAAGGTACTCTCCGAGATCCGCGCATCCGTCAGTCAACGAGACAGCGCGATGCTCGAGCGCAGTTCCCACAAGCTCAAGGGCTCTGTGAGTCATTTTGGTGCCCGAAATGCTTACGAGGCGGCCCGGAGGCTGGAGGAGATGGGACGCAATGGCGACCTGGTGGGTGCGGAGGAGGCGACAGTAGTGCTGGAGACAGAGATCTGCCGTCTCCAGGACGATCTGGCCGAATTCTCGAGGAGTGGGACCTCATGAGAATCTTGATCGCTGATGACGACGAGGTTTCACGCTGCAAGCTGGAAGCCTTGCTGAGCAAGTGGGGATACGAAGTGATCTCCGTGGAAGATGGAATGTTGGCCTGGGAGGCCCTCCAGCAGGAAAATGCCCCCCGCTTGACCATCCTCGACTGGATGATGCCGGGGATGGACGGATCTGAGATTTGCCGGCAACTCCGCCAGTCGAGGAAGGGGGCCTACGTCTATGTCCTTCTTCTCACCTCGAAGGTCGGCAAGGAGGACATCGTCGCAGGTATGGAAGCCGGCGCGGACGATTACCTGGGTAAGCCCTTCGACGCTCAGGAACTGAAAGTCCGCCTTCGCGCCGGGAAGCGGATCGTCGACCTCGAAGAGGCTTTGCGCGTGCAAGCCACCCATGACGCCCTCACCGGGGCTTGGAACCACGGGGCGATCATCGACATGTTGCAGATGGAACTGGCCCGCGCAGAGCGTGAAGGGATCTCGACCGGCGCGGTCCTGATGGACCTGGACCACTTCAAACAGGTCAATGACACGTACGGACACCTCACCGGGGATGCCGTGCTACGGGAAGCAGCTCAGCGGATGACCCGCGTGTTGAGGCGGTCCGATGTGCTGGGCCGCTACGGCGGGGAAGAGTTCCTCGTCGTACTGCCCGGGTGCGAGGCGTTGGACGCGCAGGGACTTGCAGAACGCTTACGTCGATGCATCGCTTGCGACCCCGTGGCGACCTCCATGGGGAAGGTTTCGTCCACCATCAGCCTCGGGGTCGTTATCACCGGCAAAGGTGAAAGGATGGGGGTTGCCGAAGTACTCCAGCGTGCCGATGAGGCCCTGTATCAAGCGAAGCGGGAAGGTCGTAACCGGGTTGTGGTGGTGACTGGCAGCGACCTTGTGGTCGTGACTCACGGCCAGGATTGACCTTCGATGACCCCGCATCCAATGGCTCGTCGACTTGGGATGTTGACCCGCGATTCACGGATGCAAGTGATCGGCCAGGCGGATCAAGAGGCGGTTGAGTCGGGTGGCGTCGATCTGTCCGATGGCCCCCGCGAATTCGGTCGGGTCGGTGGCGTGGAGGTAGCTCAGCCGGATGATGGACGCGCGATGAAGACCGCTCGAAGGGAAGTCCGCGTCGCTCGGCTGGATCAACTCATCCCAATCGGGCACTTGTTGGTGTAACTGGGTACTGATCCCACAAACCAGATGGGTTTGATAAGGACCGGGAAGTGAGGCGAGAAGCAGTGCGGGCCGGAGCTTGGATGGCCCGCCCGAGAATTGGGCCAGTGGTATCAGAACGACCTCACCGGGACTGAACGTCATGGCTTGCGGTCCGGCCGGATGTCCGCCTCACTGTAATCGGGCTCATCCGGGCCGTAGGCCCGCGCGAGCTGCTGCTGACCAAACCTCAGCCACTCTTGCCGGTCCTGCTCAACGGCGAGGAATCGGGCGAAGTCGATCAACTGGCGGATCCGGTCCTCCGAAAGACCCTCCAGAATGGGCTCGAGACGGGCGAGTGCGCTCATGATGCTGAGCTCTCCGGGTAGCCAACTTGATTGAGGTCGATCCTAACCTATCCAGCCGGACAGAGCGGGATTGGGCTGCTCGTGAGCGGTCAAGGTTCGTCCCAGAACCCGCCGTACCCCCTTATTCTATCCAGCGCTTGAGAGCAGTGGCAGACCCCGCAAGCGTGCTCGAGATCTACGGCTGCTCGCTCTTCATCCGCTTCCGCAACCCTTCCAGCTCCCTGCGCAAGAGTGAGGCGACGGACGGGACGATGCGGCCGTCTGAGGAACGTGTGGGAATCCGCGGAGCGAGGGCGTATCATTGCTCAATGTTCAACCTTC
>JAFAHT010000542.1 GCA_019237095.1 Planctomycetaceae bacterium | reverse complement strand
CTGGACCCGGAATCGCTCAGAGACGTCAAGCCCGAGGAGGAATTCGAGGGTTATACGGGCAACGCCGGCATGACCCTCGAACGTTGGTACCGGCATGCCGCGGTCATCTTGTGGCCCGAGCGAAAGCACTTCGAAGTTCTCTGCGATGATGATAGCCGAAAAGTGCTGCCCGTTCTCGAGCAAATGGTGGCACGGTGGAAGGAATCCACGTCGAAGGATGCCGAAGTCCAGAAGAGCCAGTGCATTGGCCTTGCCACTGCAATCCTCACGAAGTGGCCCGAGAACCCTCACCGGAGTTTTCATCAAAGAGAGGGAGAAAAAGACAACCTGCTGAAGATACTCGCGGCGCTCGCGGAGCCCGGGCTGATTGGCCGCTTTCTTGGCGAGGTGATGGTCAAGGATGCCGCGGTCGATCCTGGCAAGTCACTGGTGGACGTGTGTCAGACTTATGGTTGGGATACTTACCGGAACGAGCTCGAGGCCCTGTTCAAGAGCACGACCATCGAGAGTCTCGAGAGGAACGTGCGGCTGCTCGAGGAGATCTGCCTGGCCAATCCCCGGAAGCAGAAGGAGGCCTGGACCGAACTCTGCGGAACCATCTCGCGCGACGTGGTTTCGGCCCTTGAAGCGATCGACGGCGAAAAAGCATCCCCCGATTGGCGTTTGAGCCAGCTCAATCGAGCGCAATTACTCTCCGGACTGGCCCGCGCGCTTTCGGTCACCGGGCAATCCGAATTGTTGTGGGGCGTCGTGTCGCACGCCCTGGCCTTGCCGGAGAAATACCCGCTCAGGATTGCACATCTTCCCGCGCTCATCAGCCTGGGCCCCTGGATCAAGAAGAAGATCAAGATCTCCTCTTCGGGGTTGTCGCGCTGGGTTGCCGCGTGCCGCGAGCAATTGGAGCGTCTGACCTCGCAGGCCCCGCGAGAACCAACCGACTTCCGTCGCGAGGCCGCGATCTCCTGCAAGTGCGCGGACTGTGCGGAGCTGAGGCGATTTCTGGAAGACCCGAACGAGGCGGTGCACCGGTTCAGCATGAGGCAAGATCGCCGTAGCCACCTCGAAGAGAAGATACGGCAGCACAAATGCGACCTGGATTTCACGACCGAACGAAAGCGATCTCCGCACACCCTGGTCTGCACCAAGAACAAGGCATCGTACCAGGCAGAGCTGAAGACGTATCGCCAGGATGAACAGGCTCTCGCGTCGGTGATATCGATCCAGGAGAGCCTGCCGCGATCAACGACCTGAAGAAGCCGGCAGCGAGAGAGATCCAAGCTCCTGTGCTCCCCTCTTGAGTTTGGTGCCACTCAGTAGTACGATATTCTAGAAAGAGACCGACTCTCGGACATGAAAACGGCGCGGGTAACCGGGAGGAGACACAGAATTTCCGGATCGCCACAGTTCGATTTCAAGCCGTCCGAGTGGCCGACTTTTATCCACCTCGATCTCTTCGACGAGGAATGGGCGGACCTGGGGTTGAGTGACGAGGATCTGCGGGGCCTTCAGGACGGGATACTGGCGAACCCAGCTCGGTACCCAGTCGTCCGACAGGCCGGAGGCCTTCGCAAGATCCGCTTTACACCCGCGAGGGCTGGCCGGGGCAAGAGCGGTGCCTATCGCGTGGGCTACGTTCAATTCCCGGAGTTGGGCTTCATTCTGCTGATCACAGTGTGGAGCAAGAATGACAAGTCCGACCTCTCCAGGACCGACAGGGACGCCATTGCGACGCTGGTTCAGGACATTCGCATGAAACTCAAGCAGCGGAGAGACGGATGAAGGACCAGGGGAAGCTTACCGCGAAGGGGGCCAAGATCGTTGCGGCGCTCGAGCGGTTCCGTGACACGCTCGAGTCCGGGGTGCCGGTCGAGCAGCGATACACGGTCCGTAAAATTAGGCTCAAACTGACCCCCCGCACCTTCGAGTCCAAAGAGGTCAAGAATGTGCGTGCGGCGTTGGGGATCAGTCAACCAGTTTTCAGTCAATTCCTCGGGGTGGACGTGAAGACTGTCCGATCGTGGGAGCAGGGGCAACGAGTACCGTCCGGCATGGCCTGCCGGTTCCTCGAGGAGATCGAGGCTGATCTGGAACACTGGCGGGGAAGGCTCCGGAATGTCCTCGACATCGAGGACGGCCTTGGGGAAGAATCACGATAACCTGGCCACTTCGAGACCGATCGACCTGCTGCCGCGACGCCCGAGGATCACCAGTGGTCGGCGGGTTGCCGGACGATCAGCTGGCCCCCGCGAAACCCACCGATCTCACCCCACCAATTGGCGTCCAACTTACCTGTGCAGTCGGGTTTGTGACAGGTGCCAGTCGGTTTTCCAGGTGCGCGTGGCGCTGCTGCTGCTCGCCGTTGGCTGGAGAGGAATACAGGGGTTATTCCAGTTCTGTCGATTTTGTGAGTTTCAGGGGTTTTATCACGCTTGGGTTGGCCTGATAAATTCGGTTTAACTCGGGCTTTGAGTTGATCCGATAAAATCGTGACAACACCCCTCGAGCGAAGCGAGAGGACGCGCCCGAACTCGGGACTTTGGGAAACCACCGGCCTTCGGTGAAGGCGGGGCTGAGGAGACCGGTATAACGATGCACCGAGTCAGGGAAACTTTCAGCTTCTGGTCATTTCTTGGGTTGCTTCTCTTCCCTGCCTTGGGGTGGGGCCAGGCACCGACGATCGAAACGTCGCAGATTTCCGGTGCGGCTATCCTCACTCCGGGATCGACCCAGTCTCGGCTGGGACCGATGCCCGGGGCCGGGGCAATGATTCTCGGAACCCAGCCGGGTCGGGACGAATTGCTCTTGAATCGGATTGGCACCGCGACTCCCCGGGTTCCGGCTGCCATCACGACCCCGGGACAGGCTGGCCAGGTTCAGCGGCGCTTGGGCATCACTGCTCCTCAGCCTTTACCCGTGCCTCGAGCGCCGCTCTACGGAACCCTGGCTCTGCCGACCGAGGAGGAGAGCGAGGGACCGGCCGATGGCCTGACGCTCGACCAGGCCATCGACCTTCTGATCAAGAACAACTACGACCTGCGGACCAAGTTCATGGAAATCCCCCAGGCACGCGCCGATATCTTGACGGCCAGCCTGCGCGCCAATCCGATAATCTACGCGGATTCCCAGTATGTGCCCTACGGCGCGTTCTCGGACCAGAAACCGGGCGGCCCAACCCAGTATGACTTGAACATTACACACCCAATTGATTTTTCGCACAAGCGGCGGGCCCGGACCGACTACGCCGCTCGGGCCCTCAAGGTGACCGAGGCCCAGTACCAGGATGCGGTCCGGATGGAGATCAACAATCTGTACACGGCCTTTGTCGAAGTCCTGGCGGCCCGGCTGACGTTGAGCTACACGAAGGCGAGCGTCGCGGGGCTCGATGTGCTGCAGCAGAAGACGCAGTTGCTCTACGAGAAGGATCTCGGCTCGCGGGCCGACGTCAACGAGGTCAAGTCCCAGCGGCAGATCGCCGAGGTCGGTGTGCTCGACGCCCAGGAGAACCTGCGCAAGGCCAAGCGAACCCTGGGGATGATGCTGAATCTTGCTCCGGACCAGGCCGAGTCGTTCGATGTCCGCGGCAGCATCCAGGACCGGGGGCCCGCTCCGCCGCCGCTGGACGAACTGGTGCGCATCGCGCTCTCATGCCGGCCGGACGCCCTGGCCTACCGGCTTGGTTTGCAGACCGCGGAGTCGGGAGTTCGCCTGGCAAGGGCCAATCGCTACCAGGACGCTTACTTGCTGTATCAGCCCTTCACCTATCAGAACAACGCTCCGTTCGGCAAGCAGACCGCACCCGCGTGGGCCGTGGGCATGACGATTCCCCTGCCGATCTACAACCGCAACCAGGGCAACATCGAACGGGCCCGACTAAATGTGACCCAATCGCAGATCGAGCTCGAAGGAATCCAGCGCCGGATCGTCACGGAAGTGCAGCAGGCGGACCGAGAATACCAGGTGAGCGGGCAGATCGTCGAGCGGATCCGGACCCAGGTCCTGCCGAGCTCAAGAAGCTCACTGGGTGACCGGCTCAAACTGTTTCAGGGCGGCGAGATCAACCGCGTCACTTTCATCCAGGCACAGCGGACTTACAACGACACTGTGAAGGCCTACCTCGACACCGTGGTCCGCCACCGCCGCAGCATGCTGGGGCTCAATACCGCGCTGGGGCAACGAATCTTGCCATGAGACGCCGGCAATGAAGAACAAGAACGAAAAGCATGATGATTCGTTACCAAGAAATGAGTGAGCTCGCTCGGGAGAATTCCCGGACCAAGAAAAGGGACGGCTTCCGGATTGCGGAATGCGTCCCTTTCTCGATCGGACTGGAGTGCCGGCAGGGCTTCCGTGGGTACGGCCAGGATGGGGACGCACAAGCGTCGTCGTGTTCCCGATTGAACATCGGAATTACTGCTCAGGCGATCAAGTTCTTGACGACTCGCGCGAGCTCGGAGCCGGTTTCGGTCAAGCTGTAGAAGTTGTTCTTGCCCTGGCGGCGAGGGGCAATGATATTGCCGTGCCGCAATAGCGCCAGGTGGTGGCTGACGGCCGGCTGGCTCTGGCTGAGCTGGGCACACAGGGCGCCGACATGGCGCTCACCCTCGGAGAGGATCAAGATCACTTGAAGCCGGGTGGGGTCGCTCACATGCTTGAGCAGGATCGACGCCCGTTTGGCCTGCTGGAACCGCTGATCGGCGGCCTTGACGCTCTTGGCTTTGCTGTTGGTCGCCCGAGTTGCGACCGCGGTCTTGGGACTGGTCTTCGTTGCTACCATGGGACTACTCTCCTCAGCTCTCCTCAGCGTGACGATCTGCTTGATTACCCGTCAGAAACTCGCCGCCGCCTGCTCTGACCCGTACCGGCGCAAACGCCCACGGATCGGGCGCGGCCCGTCTTCTGTCGACGTCCAGACACAGCCCGCATTTCGTCGAGGTACGGCAGCGCCAGCAAACTCAATCCATCGATGTGACTATCCATGGATTGGGACATGCATGGCCGTGATTTGTCAACGGCACGTTCACGACATTGCGCGAACGTATCTCAACGTGGGTGGTTGTCGACATCTTAGTGCCATTCTAACAATTGTCAACCACGATCTGCAATCTTTAATGGCTTAGATTCGTCAATTTGTTGGATCGAGCAGTACGAATCCATTCGGAGACGGTCGCCGCAAGCCATGGTCTGATTCACAAAGGCTTGTAGGATCGAATGTTCCAACAAGACCGATCGACACCAATCGAGAGACCTGCAAGCGCTCGCGTGGTCATTTCTGGAAGGCGGGAATCAAGGAGTATACGGTCTTGAGGAGGTCGGCAGATGACCATTTGTTTCTCTGGGTTCCGATTTCGAGCCGCACGAGATGGCCGTTCTGGTCGATGACCGCCGTGCAAAGGTTATGGATAATTTCATCCTTCCCAGGACCGTAGACCAGGCCCAGCGGCCCGGTGATTCTGGCCAGCTCCTCGTGGGAGGCGACCGCGAAGGTCCAGAGCGGGGGGGTCGCCCCTCGAATCTGGGCATGCTTGTGCAAGATCTCCGGTGTGTCATGGTCGGGATCGAAAGAGACCGAGAGCAGCCGGATCTTCTCGGCCCGCCTGGGAAAGGCACCGATTGACATGGCGAGGTCCAAGAACTTGCGGTCCATGTACGGGCAAAAATCGGGCAGGGGGCAGCGGGTGTAGATGAACGTGAGCACCACCACGTATCCGCGCAAGTCGGAGAGCTTGAAGGTTTTGCCATCCTGGCCGGTCATCGCGAAATCAGCAACCGGGTCGCCGGGTTGCAGGCGTTTTGGCCTGGTTCGAAGCTGCGGCGCTGGTCCCGAAAGATCGAGCACCAGCGGAGCGGCGAGCGCAGGTTTGACCACTCTCAGGTCAACCAGCCGGTAATCCCTGGTCTGGCCGTTTTCCTGTTGGACCTGTAATTTTCCCTCGACCTGGTCGCCCGGCCGCACCTCGTCCAGGACCGCCTGGTCGTCAATGCGGAAAGGCATAGTCATCGCTTCCATGAATCCAGCGATCTTCTCGTGGCGGATGGTTATCTCTCTAATCTCCTTCTCGACCTTCTTCACCTCGCCAACCAGCGTAAATTCCTTGACTTCCGTGGTCGGTCCCAAAGCCCTTAGCGAGCCGCCTGTCGCTTCCGGTCCCGTTCCAATGGCATCAATCCCGGTCCGCTGGGCAGTGGGCTTGGAACATCCGCACAGTGAAACGCAAAGGACGATGACGATCAAGCTCCCTGACATGAGAATTCCGCAAGGAAGTGGTGTGAGCTGCCTATGAGCCGTCATGGCGTCGGTCTCCGCTCGCTGCTTCGGCACGAATCGGTCCAGGCTTCGCGCCGCGTTGTTTAAAAAGGAAAGACCTCGTCAAGCGGGCTCCGCGCGAGTTCCACCAGGAAGCTGCCGATCCGCTCGCAGACGAGATCGGTCACAGCCTGGCCCTTGGCCGCGGTGGCGGCCCGGGGATCTCCCGACCCCGAGTTGGTGGTCAGGATGTGCCAGGGGCGGGTGATCTCGACCCATCCCTTGTTGACCGCCGAGAACCGGCTCTGGCGAACGGACCCGGCGTCGGCCTGCTCAAGTGCCACCAGCTCGGGAAAGTGGGCCAGGCCCATGCTCGTCTCCATCTCGCCAGCGTGGTCATCCTTGGCCTCGAAGATCGACGCGTAACCGTCGGCCGCAACCTTGTACCAGTTGCACAGAAAGAGATGGACCGGCGTGGCTCGATGCAGCTCGCGGAGGACCCACTTCAGGTCGTTGCCGCCGTGGCCGTTGAGCAGCAGGGCCTTGCGAATGCCGTGCGTCGCCAGCGAATCGACCAGGTCTGTGATGACCCGGCAGAGCGTCGACGGATTGAGGTTCATGGCCAGGGGAAATCCCATCTGGTTGGTTTCCGTGCCGTACGGAATGGTCGGCAGCAACAGCACCCGCGCTCGCTGCTCGCCGGCCAGGGCGCAGGCGCGGCTGGCGATGGTCTCCACCTGGAAACTGTCGGTACCGTAGGGGAGATGAAGGTTGTGCGGCTCGGTCGCTCCCAGGGGCAGTACCGCGACCTCGTAGGGAGGGCCCGACTTGACTTGACCGTAGGTGATATCCGCGAGTCGCCAGGGGTGCATGAGAGTTTGCCTCTTTCCTATTTCGACCGGGGTTGGTCGCGCGGTCGAGGGTCTCAGAGCGACTGCGCCAGCCCTCCCGCCGGTCGGGGTCGGCAAGTCCGGCGACCACGCAAGATCAATCCCGACCATCACTTTCGCGCCGATTTTCCCCCGGCGGCGGGCCCGGCCGCCAGGACCATTGCGAGGGGGAGGGGTGGTCCGTTAGGATCGGGGGCAGGTTTCACCGGCCGTTGCCGATTCCCATTGATCCGTTATCCTTGGATTGACCTGCCGATGCAAGCCTTTGAGGCCACCAGCTTTTATTTTGACCAGGCCGCCAAGCTGCTTGACCTCACCGAGAACATTCGGACCCTCCTGGTCACCCCCGAGCGCGAGGTCCGGGTCGAGGTCGTCATCGAGCTCGATTCGGGAGCGATCGGCAATTTTATCGGCTACCGGGTCCAGCATGACAGCGCGCGCGGGCCTTACAAGGGGGGGTTGCGCTATCATCCTCTGGTCGATCAGGATGAAGCCCGCTCGCTGGCCAGCCTGATGACCTGGAAAACCGCGCTCGTGGACCTTCCTTACGGAGGTGCCAAGGGGGGTATCAACTGTGACCCCACGAAGCTCTCCCGCGGTGAGCTGGAGCGCCTCAGCCGCAGGTTCATCGAGAAGATTCACGACATGATCGGGCCCTTCAAGGATATACCCGCCCCTGATATGGGAACCGACGCTCAGGTGATGGCCTGGATCATGAACGAATACGGCAAGTTCGAGGGGTTCAACCCGGCCTGCGTCACCGGCAAGCCGGTCGAGTTCCACGGGTCCGAGGGCCGCGAGGCGGCCACGGGTTACGGAGTTGCGATCATCGCCCGCGAGATCCTGGGCCGCCTCAAGAGGTCGATCGCCGGCTCGACCTTCGCGATCCAAGGCTACGGTAACGTGGGTAGACACACCGCCCGCTTCCTCGGGCGGCAGGGGGCCAAGATCGTGGCCATCTCTGATGCGTACGGTGCCGTCATGAATCCGTCGGGACTGGACATCGCCGAACTGGACCGGCACGTCGCGGTGAACCGGAAAATCGTCGGGTTCAAGGGTGGAGACCCCGCCACCAACGACCAGCTCTTGATGTCGCCGGTCGACGTCCTGATTCCCGCGGCCCTGGGAGGCATCTTCGACAAAGAGCTGGCCCAGGCCGTCCAGGCCAAGCTGATCATCGAGGCGGCCAACAGCCCGACCTGGCCCGAGGCCGACCTGGTGTTCAATGCCCGTGGCATCCCCGTCGTCCCCGACATCCTGGCCAACGCGGGCGGCGTCATCGTCAGCTACTTTGAATGGGTTCAGAACCTCCAGCACTTCCGCTGGCCTCTGGAACAGATCCAGCGCGAAGAGGAAAAACGCCTGGTCGACGCCTTCGGCGAGATGTACGACCTCGCCGAGCGCAAGCAAATTTCAATGCGAACCGCCGCCTTCTACCACGCCATCATTCGCGTCAGCCGTGCCCACGCTCTGGGCGGAATGTGACGGCCCAGGAGGTTCTCGGATCGACACCCCGAGAACCGAAGCCGGTCTTCCTGAATGTCAAGGCTGAAGGACAGGTCTGCCAACATTCGCTGATGAGTCATTACGACGTTTACGACAATCCCCTGATCGCCCGCTACGCCAGCCGGCGGATGGCCCGGCTCTGGTCGCCCCAGGTCAAGTTTTCCACATGGCGCCGGCTCTGGGTCGCGCTAGCCGAGGCCCAGCGCACGCTGGGGCTGAACATCAGCGACGAGCAGATCGAGGCGCTCCGCTCCCAGGTGGAGACCATCGATTTTGCCGCCGCCGAAGCCTACGAGCGGCGGTTTCGCCACGATGTGATGGCCCACATCCACGCGCTGGGGGATGCGGCGCCGGTGGCCCGCCCGATCATCCATCTGGGAGCGACCAGTTGTTTTGTGACCGACAACACCGACCTCATCCTGATTCGAGCAGCCCTTGACCTGCTCCGCGATCAGCTCGTTGCGGTGATCGACGACCTCGCGAACTTCGCCCTCAGGTGGAAGGACCTTCCCTGCTTGGGATATACCCACTTCCAACCGGCCCAGCTCGTGACCGTGGGCAAGCGGGCGACGCTCTGGTGCCAGGAGCTGATCCTCGACCTCTCGGAAATCGAGCGTCGGCGCACCGAGCTCAGGTTTCTGGGCGTCAAGGGGACCACCGGTACCCAGGCCAGCTTCTTGGCCCTGTTCCACGGGGATGATGCCAGGGTCGAGGCCCTCGATTGCATGGTCGCCGCCGCGTTCGGCTTCGAGCGGACATGCACGGTCTCAGGCCAGACCTATTCTCGCAAAATCGATTCCCAGGTCGTGGGAGCCCTGGCGGGGATGGCCGAGAGTGCTCATCGCTTCGGTATGGATCTTCGGCTGCTGGCCCATGAACGCGAGCTCGAAGAGCCCTTCGAGGCCGAGCAGATCGGCTCCTCCGCGATGGCCTACAAACGAAACCCCATGCGGGCCGAGCGATTGTGCTCGCTTGCCCGGTTCATCCTGGTCCTCCCGGCAGCGGCCAGCCAGACGTCGGCCACCCAGTGGCTCGAGCGAACCCTGGACGACAGCGCGGTCCGCCGCTTGATCCTGCCGCAGGCATTTCTCGCCGCCGACGCCGTTTTGAACCTCTATGGGAACATCGTTCCCGGACTCGTCGTCCATCCGGCGGTGATTGCCCGGCACGTCGCCGAGCAACTGCCGTTCATGGCCACGGAAAACCTACTCATGGCTGCCGTATCGTCCGGGGGCGATCGCCAGACACTCCATGAGCGAATCCGCGTGCACGCCCTGGCGGCTGCCGAACGGCTCAAGGCAGGAGCCGGCGACAACGACCTGATCGACCGCCTGCGCGACGATCCCGCGTTCCCACCCTTGGATTTCGACAAGCTGATGACCCCGAGCCAGTTCGTGGGACGGTCATCACGCCAGGTCGAGGATTTCGTGGCGATCGAGGTTGAGCCCATCCGGCGATGCTATCCTCGCAGTCGGCCAAGCGTGGAGGATGTTCGCGTCTGATGCGGACGAAATCCCCCTGCCGCCCAAAGGAAGACCAGCCCCGCTGAGCGGGACTTTCAAAGGCAACCATCGAGATCCGGAAATGATGGATCCAGCCAGTCTGGAACGCGAAGGCAGTTAGACCCGGGAAGTCTGGTGCTGGCGAGCCTTACGCAATCGCTTCAGTTCCTCTCGACGGCGTCGCTCGCTTGGCTTCTCGTAGTAGGCTTTCCGCCGCATTTCCTTACGTAATCCACTTCGCTCGCATAGTTTGCGGAAACGGCGGACCGCTTCCTGAATGGACTCTCCAGCACGAACCCGTAACTTCACCACAGTCGCGTTCTCTCTTTTCCAAAAGTTTTGCCGTGACCGACAGCGCACCGAAAGTGCACAGACGGCACCATGGCGGGCGGCCTTGCTCGTGCCGCCACCGTTCACGGCGGGGACGGTTGAGATCGCCGACCCCGCACGATAAGACATCATACCGCTCGAGGATCCGCAATTCACGCACGAATCGGCAGGAAACGGTAAATATACCATTGCTAGTGGGCAACGCCAAGAGGCAAACCACCGATCTTGATTGTCTGATTGACCTCGCGCGTCGTCAAAGTGAGGCCTGCATCCAAGCGAGGGATGGCACGAATTGGAAAAGCCGTTCCGGCAACGGTTTCGGAAGGCTCAGGCGGCTCAATGCCGGTCAGTCATCGCCTTGCCCCTCTAGACGCCGGCCGCAACCAGCGGATCGTGGTTTGGCGTTCGCCCCGCCTTTCCCAGAATCTCCTGCCGGAAGACCTTGATGTGCCCGGGTGCCTCGATGCCCAGGCGAACTTGGCCGCCCTCGATCTTGACCACCGTGACCACGATGCCGCCGTCGATCACGACCTTCTCATTCACCTTGCGGCTCAGTACTAGCATTTTATCCTCCTTGCTCAGGGGCAGAACATCTTGTCAATTCGTCCGATTCCTTCGCAGTTGCCCTTTCAACGCCTCAACTTCCGTTTTCCGGGGCGTCCTTGCTTGGGCCGCGAACTCGAGAAAATAAATACGCACTATGAATGCCAACGGCAACCACTGTTTCCGTACTTATCCACAAGTGTGCTCAAAGCATGAACTTATGGCCTTTGTCTCAAAATTGATTGCATCGCTGGGTTTGTGTATGAAAGTATAGTTCTTGAGACAATCCTTCCCAAATTCCTGTTTTCCACGGGAAAAAAGGAACAACCACGAGAGTTGCGGCCAGGGATAGCCAGAAACGGGAAGAGTCGCTACTATTTGCGCGCAGAAGGCGCGGGCCTGGTCCCTTGCGGGGAACGGTCGCTCTTCGGCGAAGTGCAACGTGTCGGGCACTTGGAGGCGAGTGGCCAGTGGCCTGGCTGAGGCCCTTCCGGTGGGAGATGATCGCCTTGCGAGTGGGGATCGGGCACGACACGCATCGACTGATGGAGGGGCGGCCGTTGATCCTGGCGGGTGTGAGGATTGATCACCCGCGGGGCCTGGCGGGGCATTCCGACGCCGATGTCGTCTGCCATGCCGTTGCCGATGCCTTGCTCGGCGCGGCAGGACTGGGAGACATCGGCGAGCACTATCCGGATACCGACCCGAAATGGCGCGGGCTCGACAGTACCAGGCTCTTGGCCGAAGTCGTTGATCGGCTCTCGCTGACCGGCTGGATTGTGGTCAACTGCGACGTGATCGTCCACGCCCAGGAACCGAAGCTTGGACCGCACAAGGCGGCCATGCGAGCCAACCTGGCCCGGTTGCTCCAGCTCCTCGAGCCGTCGGTCAACGTCAAGGCCAAGACCGGAGAGCACGTCGGGCCGGTGGGACGTGGCGAGGCCATCTCCTGTCATGCCGTCGTACTTATCCGACAGGGTGAGGTGAGTTGGGTTGACCGGCTCGATCCCACGAAATGAACCTCGACGGCCGCGAGCCGATCTGACTATCAGTCGTTGCTGCCAGCCCGACGCGGCCGCGCGGGTCTCACGGATGGCCGGCGGAGCGGTTGAAGACCACGCCGGCAAGACGGATCCACCATCAAAACTTTATCGATGAATATCCATGCCTTTGCGAGTCTATAACACGCTGAGTCAGTCCAAGGAGCCCTTCAACACGGTCGCCGCCGGCAAGGTCGGCATGTACGTCTGCGGGCCGACCGTCTACTCGAAAAGCCACATCGGCCACATGGTCGGGCCGGTGATCTTTGATACGATCAAGCGCTATCTTGTCTATCTCGGCTACCGTGTCACCTGGGTGGTCAACATCACCGACGTGGACGACAAGCTGATCGTCCAGGCTCAGAAGGACGGGACGACTGTCAAGGAGCTGGCCGAGCAGGTGACCCGGGATTATCTCGACTGCCTTGAGGCGCTGGGTGTCGCTCGGGGCGAGGGCGGGATCGATGAGATGCCCCGCGCCACCGAGCACATCGCCGAGATCATTGAGATCACCGCGGGGCTGATCGACAAGGGGTTTGCCTACCCGTCGGGGGGCGACGTCTACTTCGACGTGACCCGTGCCGCGGATTACGGCAAGCTCAGCCACCGCGATCCCGAAGAGCTGGTGGCAGGCGCCCGAGTCGAGTCCTCCACCTTGAAGCGAAATCCGGGCGATTTCGCGCTCTGGAAGAGTTCCAAGCCCGGCGAGCCCGTGTGGGAGAGCCCGTGGGGACCAGGCCGTCCCGGCTGGCATATTGAATGCTCGGCCATGAGCATGAGGTACCTGGGTGCTCATTTTGACATCCACGGCGGCGGGCTCGACCTTGTCTTTCCGCACCATGAGAACGAGGTGGTTCAGTCCGAATCGTACACCGGCGTGCCGTTCGCGTCCTACTGGTTGCACAACGGGCTCTTGACCAAGGACGGCAGGAAGATCTCCAAGTCCGACCCTGATACGATCGTGCTCATGAGCGACCTGCTCAGGGCGCACGCGCCAGACACATTGAGGGCGCTCTTGCTCTCCAGCCATTACCGGCGGCCGATCGATTACGGCCCGACCCGGCTCGAGGAGATCGAGCGGGGATTGCAGACGTTCTACAGGACCTTCGAGCGATTCGAAGAGCTGACCGGAAAATCCTTTTACACTCTCGAAGCACCGAGGCGCCGGGACGACCCACCCGGCGATCCCGCCCTCCCTGCCGGGATCGCCGAGCATCGCCAGCAATTTCTCGAGGCGATGGACGACGATTTCAATACCGGAGGCGCTCTGGGAGAGCTCTTTGAGATCGCTCACGCCGTGAACCGGATCTCGGCAACGGCCGTGGCGACCTCGGGGGCTGCCCCGGCGTACCTCGCCGCGGTGACGGTGCTCCGTGAGCTGAGCCAGATCCTGGGGCTCTTTCGGAAGCCACCGGCCCGGCCCCAGGTCAGTGGCGACGGTCTGACGACACCCTTGCTCGAACTCTTGCTCGAACTTCGCGCGCGCCTTCGCAAGGACAAGAACTTCGCCTTGGCCGATGAGGTTCGCAATCGACTGACGGCTCTGGGGGTGGTCCTCGAGGATCGGCCCGACGGAACGCGGTGGAGGATCGAGCCGCGACGGTAGACGACCGTAGCTTCCTGCCCCGGGAAGCAAGGAGCGATGCACTGGATGGCCCTCCGACTGTGTGAATCCGAGCCTGACTTCGAGCGCGAAAAGGACCCTGCGGCTCGAAGCCCGCGTACCGTCCCCGACCGCGTGGTGGGAGTCGATCCCGGCCTCAACGTGACTGGGTACGCGGTGGTGGAACCTTCTCCTCAAGGGCCTTACGTGGTCGAGGCCGGAGTGATTCGCCCGTCCGCCCGCTGCTCGGCGCTGGGCCAGCGGTTGGCGTATCTGCACCACGAGCTAGAGGGGGTGCTGGACGACTTCCCCCCCGGCTCGCTGGCGCTCGAGCGGGTT
Organism: Planctomycetaceae bacterium; assembly: GCA_019237095.1. GTDB lineage: Bacteria > Planctomycetota > Planctomycetia > Isosphaerales > Isosphaeraceae > Aquisphaera. Next base: position 7,443 of record JAFAHT010000542.1, on the reverse strand, counting down.
CACAGCCACATCAAGTTTCCCCGCACGTCGATCCTGATGGCACACGCGCGAGGCGTGATCGTGCTGGCGGCCGCCACGCGGGGCATCCCTGTCTTCGGCTACGCCGCGGCCCGGGTCAAGAAAACCCTCACCGGCAGTGGCCGGGCCCCCAAGCCGCAGATCCAGCACGCCATCATGACCGAGCTCCGGCTCGCCAGTCTTCCCGAACCCCACGACGTCGCCGACGCCTGCGCCCTGGCCCTTTGCCATTTCCATGTCGGCCGCAACACGCGCGGCCTGCCCGGGTTCTGAAATCGAGTTTTTCCCGATCAATCTTGACCAGCCTCCAGGCCGAGTTGCCTTCGGATCATTTCGCACAGGGTGCCAGCGATCTCCTGGTGTCTTGGCACGGGGGCCTGCCTGCCATTTGCCGGGTTGCGGTAGATGTCGTGGCGCCCACCGTGCCTGTGCAACAGGCAACCAGCTCGCTCGAGTTGCCGGATGAACTCCTGGCGCTTCATACCTCGAGTTCCACGTCCTGACGCTCGGCGATCGGGGGGGCGGCCGTGCGATCCTGAGTTACCATCAACTCGTACGCCTCTTGGATGTTCTCCCGTAATTCATCGAGGCTTTCTCCCTGGCTGAACACACCGGGAACTTCCATGAGGCGGCCGACGTACCAATCGCCATCTCGCCAGTACTCTAGCGTGAACAGTCGTCGCATCGTAACTCCCTTGAGGCAGAGACACGTCGAAAGTGGACCTTGTCCTTGAGACTCTTCCAAGCCCAGCATATCCTCGGGCACTCCATCCATGAAGTGGAGACCTGGCCGAGGTGCTCTTGGCCGCGCTGACCGGAGGAGACTCGCCGTACGATGGCGAGCATCATTGGAATGTATCCTGTCGGAAAGGTGACATCCTTCGTCGCCTAAAGGCGACGGCTTCCTACGAGGAACTTTCGAGGTTGCGGTTACCCCGATGACGACCCTTGCGAGTCACCATCGCTTCCCCGCTCAGGGGCGCTGTCACCTCGCCCATGTCCGGAGAGCATGCCCCCCGGGCAGCGATCACGTGGGCGGCGTTCAGGTCCGCGTGGGTCGTGTGTCCGCATCGCTTGCACTTGAAAACTGCCTGGCGGAGGCGATTGCCACGCTCGGCGTGGCCGCACTTGCCGCAGGTCTGGGACGTCTTCCTCGGATCGACCTCGATGATCTCGACGCCGGCACGTGCGGCCTTGTACTTGAGGAATTCCAGCAGTTGGCCGAACGGCCAGGAGTGGAGCATGCGGTTGGTCTTGGCGGTGCCCTTACACCGCTCCCGGATGCCCTTCAGCCGCTCGACGTGGAGGACGCCTCCGGCAGCGACGACGAGATCCACGATCTCCCGGCTGATCCGGTGATTCATGCCGGTGATCCACCGGGACTCCTTGCCCTTGGATCGCCGAACCATGCCTGTCTTGCGTTTCTGCTGGAGTGCTTGGCGATAGCCAAAGAAGCGGCCCTGGATGTATCGGAGCGGCTTGCCGTCGAAGAACTTGACCACGCCAGGGCCGCTCAGGACGGCGACATTAGCGAGCCCGAGATCGATACCGAAGTGGGGTCGCTCGCCTTGAGGACTCGGAACATCCTCGGTCTTCACGGCAAGCATCAGGAACCAGTCTTTGCCCTTGCGAACGATCTCGCTCACGGCGTGCTGGAGCCGCGCCGCCGCGGCGAAACATGCCGGGATCAGGATCGGAAGCCAGAGGAACCCGTCGGGTGTGCTGACGCGGATCATCCCCTCGTCGGGGAGGACCTTCAGATTCTCGACGGCCAGCCTCAACGGCACCGGCTCGCGGAACGTCGGGGGATTCGCCCGCCGATCTCTCTTCTTCCTCTGGAGGAAGCTGCGGGTGGCAGCGATCGCCTTGTCGCGGGCTTGTTGGAGGGTCGAAGCGGGGAGCCGGAACAGGTCCCTCGCTTCGCGGTAACAATCCCGGTGGACCTCCGTGGCATTCGTCGTCCCGAGGATCGAGATCCGTTCGCAGTGGAACCGGACGCAGGCGGTGAACTCCGTCTGCATGTCGAGCAAGCGTTCGAGCTTGCCCCGGTTCAAGGTTCGGATCTTGAGTTTCAAAACGCCGGTTTGCATGGGATCATTGTACAAAAATATCTTGCCGCGTCAAGACGGCGATTCCCCCGTCGCCTGAACGCGACGGTCCCCTCGCCGTAAATTTATGGGACGACCAAGGGTATATGAAACCCCCTCTGCCAATCTCCTGGAGCCATCTTAGCTTCTCTGGGCCAGGGCTTACGCATCACAATAGCGATACTGGGTCATATGGGAAGTTTCGTATCCCGAGCAAACCCAGACTTTTGCCCTACAGTTTTGCGACTTTCCGATAGTGTTGTGACCAATACAGTGTATTGCTATTTATAGAACACTATATGAGTATATTATATTTTCCATGAAAACCCCAGAAAACCCAGGAAAAAGTGGTGCGTAAACCCTGCTGGGCTTTTTGCCTGATAGATTGCCGGTTCGGAAAAAGAAGAGCCTGTAGAGGCTTATAGAGACCCTGGAAAGGATGTGCCAGAGTGTGTGGAGTTGGTTCGGTATTCAGGTTGACGATCCTCGATAACTTCAGTCGCCTCTATCCCCATGCCTGGAAGCAGGTTAACGAGTTTCGTGCCAGGCGGAGGGAACTCGGGGATTGGCCCGACTGGTGCTTCCTACGCCGCCGTCTCCGAAGGGCGCATCGGCAGTCGTTCTGGGTGGGGAAACGGGACCAGCCTGATGCCAGGTCGGTAACGTGAGCCACCACCTCATCGATCGCTTGAAGGCAAAGAGAACCGCCACTTTGTGGCCGGACAAAGTGGCGGTTCCGCACGCCTGGTCTCGTAAAGGTCGGTCACTCGGTTGTTCTCTTTCGACGGGACAAACGATCGGCCACATTGCAGCATTGACCGTCAGTTCACGGCCATCTCGCCGGGGTTATTGCTTCCGGCATGTTGGGGGTGCTTACGCCGAGCCAACGGGGATACCCGATGCCCCAGAACGATCAGTCGGCACCGCCACCAATCTGCACGATGCGTTGGCGATTCACAGGGGCCAACACTAACCGATCCGGGACGATCCGCAGCTAGGCCCGGCCAACATCGTCAAAACAGATCCTCGTAGTCGTTATGGACGCAAGTCCGGGCTTTTTCCGCAGGGTGTCTGGCTTGTTCATCCTGATGCCTGGCTTCTTCCTCTTGGAGGGGCTGGCAGCACAGGACTACCGATGGTCCGTCATGGTGGACCTCGCCTACCTCGAATTGTTCCACGGTGTGGGGCGTGGTGGGCACCGCCACGATGACACGCCCGTCATCGCCGGGGTGATGGGTGTAAACGTCCTGCAACTGTTGCATAAGTTCCGTCAGCATGGTGGACATCCTAGTACTCCTCTCGTGTCGTCTCTCCGGAGGCGTCTCTGGACTGAGTCGATCAGTCCAGCCAGAAGAACCTTAGGGCGGTTGGGGACCAAATCAAGTGAAATTCGAGTAAAGAAGCGGACAATCATCCCCCTAAGTCTCAGCGATGGTGAGGGCGTTGATAACCTCCCGGTCCAGGTCAATCGCCGACTGCGGCAGGACCTAAACATCGACAATCCCGGTGTTTTCGACATTCTTCTGCACTGAATGCATTTATGATCTAATTCAAGAATTGTCATTGATCGGTTTGGTCGGTGAGAATCCAAAAAAACACCGAGAATTGCGAAGCCCGAAAGGGTCATCCTGGGGATGAGACCTCACCCGTTCGATCGTCACACCCCGTCTCGATCGAGATGCCCGACAGCCTAATCGAAGAACTCCCAAAGGACGTGTTCCGACTAGCCTCTTTGGTGCTTCACTCCGCCTGTAAGCAGCCGAGACCAAGGAGGCTCACGGCGGTACTGGCAAACTGTGGGACATGACCCACCTGGGAGCGCCGCAGTCTGCGGCTGACGCTACGATCCCCGCCGTGGAGTACATTACTTACTGGCGTGTCATGAATTCTTCGTACCAGCGATCGTGACTACATCGTCGGTAGCCATTGACGGTGCCGTATTGATCATGCGGCAACTTGTGCGGCCTCGGTAGAGAATGGGTGCGGAGGTAGCGTGTGATGGCTTGACCCTCCCTGATGAGTTGTAACTGTTAAGCCGTTTCCTGCGCGCACGCTGGGCGCAGCCGCACCAGATTGGCAGTGGATCGATGAGCGAGCCGAGATGGGGGATGGGTGGGTTGGACTTGGCCGAGTTGGAACTGAGCGCGTAAGCGGGGTTCTCCCTTACTTTCGATGAAGCGAATGCGCGTAACACCAAATCGCCTCGAGCGTTATGCCGAACCGCGGCCAACCGGACATCACAGCGGGCACCATGTCCATAAGGTTGAACACAACAAGGGTTTCGATCGTTCGATCAGAGATCTTGGATCATCGAAAGTGCGGGAGAACCCCATTTGTGAGGTACTTCACGACGCGATGAGGATGACGGTCGACCGCGACGACAGGTGGTAGTGATCCACCGGCCGGACCGGCACGGCGTTCGCCTCCTCGGTGATGTCTTCCGGCGAGGGCAAGACGGTATCGACCAGGCGCCTCCAGCACCACTGCCCCCGGTGCGGTGGGAGGGCGAACCGTTGCGTCTCCCAGTGGGCGTTGATCATCACGTGGAGGTCCGGCAGGCCGTGCCAGCCATGCATCTGGAACGCCAGGGTCCGGCTCTTTCCGGTCCAGTCCGGGTCGCCTAACCGTGTGCCGTGCCAGGTCATCCTGCGGATGAACTCTTCGCGGGAGATGGCGAAGAAGCGCTGGCGCAAGGCGATCATCATCCTGGTGAAGCGCAACAGCCCCGCGTTCTTCTGGGCCAAGTCCCAGTCGATCCAGGAAATCTCATTGTCCTGGCAGTAGGCGTTGTTGTTGCCATGCTGCGTGCGCGCGAACTCGTCGCCCTGGGACAGGAAGGGGACGCCCTGTGAGATCAGCAGCAGGGTCAAGAAGTTCCTCATCTGACGCTGGCGGAGGGCGTTGACGAGGGGGTCGTCGGTCGGCCCCTCGTGGTCGCAGTTGTAGCTGAGGTTGTCGAGGCAGCCGTCGCGCTCGTTCTCGCCGTTGGCCCAGTTGTGCTTGCGGTTGTAGCTGACCAGGTCGTTGAGCGGGAAGCCATCGTGGCAGGTGATGAAATTGATCGAGTGGTGGGGGTGCCGCGAGGAGTCACCGTAGAGGTCGAGGCTGCCGCAAATCCGCTTGGCCAAGGGGGTGGCCGCGCCCGGGTCGCTGCGGACCCAGTGGCGGACGTCGTCGCGGAAGTGGCCGTTGAACTCGGCCCACCGCCCCCAGGCGGGGAACTTGCCGAGCTGGTGCAGGCCGGCGGCGTCCCACGCCTCGGCCAGGAGCTTGGTGCCGGCCAGCAGCGGGTGCTCGGCGATGTGCCGGATCAGGGGCGGGTCCTCGAGCACCCGGCCGTCTTCGCCCCGGCCCAGGATCGAGGCCAGGTCGAAGCGGAAGCCGTCGACGTGCAGCTCGGTCGCCAGGTAGACGAGGCTGCTGATGATCAGGTCGCGGACGACCGGGTGGTTGCAGTTCACGGTGTTGCCGCAGCCCGAGTAGTTGTAGTACCGCCCCTCCCGGTCGAGAATGTAATAGATCGAGTTGGCCAGGCCGCGGAAGCTGAGGGTCGAGCCGTGCTCGTTCCCCTCGCAGGTGTGGTTGTAGACGACGTCGAGGATGACCTCGATGCCGGCACGGTGGAACTCCTTGACCATCTGCTTGAACTCGCGGACCTGCTGGCCCGGGTACACGGCGTAAGAGGCCTTGGGCGCGAAGAAATTGAGCGGCGAGTAGCCCCAGTAATTCTTGAGCGGCTCGCCCGTCCCCGGGTGGATGCGGGGCTGGTCCAACTCGTCGAATTCGAGGACCGGCATCAACTGGACAGCCGTGACGCCCAGGGACTGAAGGTACGGGATCTTCTCGCAGAGGCCGAGGAACGTCCCGGGGTGCCGGACCTTCGATGACGGATGCCGCGTGTAGCCCCGGACGTGAAGCTCGTAGATCACGGTCCGGGCGAGCGACGTGCCCGGAGGCATGTCGTCCTCCCAGTCGAACTCGTCGTCGTCGATCCGCCCCCGGCGCGTGAAGCGGGTGTAGCCGTCCCCGTTGGGCACGTCGGGCACCCCCCACTGCTGGCCGCCGCTGATCGAGGTGGCGTACGGGTCGAGCACCACCACGTCGGGGTTGAAACGGTGACCGGCATGGGGCGCGAACGGCCCGAAGACGCGGTAGCCGTAGAGGGTGTCGGGCGACAGGCCGTGGACGAAGACATGCCACACGTCGCCCGTTTTGTTCAGCCTCGGGTCCAACGGGATCTCGGCGACCCACCGCTCGTGCCCCCGCCGGGACAGGACCAGGTGGACGCGCTCCGCGTGCCGCGCGAATACGGCGAAGTTCACGCCCCCGGGACGCACGGTCGCACCGAAAGGGGCGCCGTGCCCGCGCGAGACGGTCAGCTTGGCCTCAGGTTCGGCGTGGACTTGCTCATGAATTGCTTTCATGCGAATGCTCGTCGTTTCGGGCTGGTGCGGTCCGGCCGGTGAGTCGGCGCGGGGCGGGGGCGGGCGCGCCCTTAGCCGAAGTCGTGGGCAAGGACCTCCTGGCCGCGCCGGCAGAGCTCCCTGCCGTTCTCGGTCCAGAAACCCTGCCCCCAGTAGCGGAAGCAGCTCGTCTCCGCGGTCAGCAGGTGGAACAGCGCGTTGCGGTAAGCGCGGCTGCCCCGGTCGACGGGCCGGCCGTCCAGCACCTGGTGGAACCGGGCGCTGAGCTTGTTCATTGGAGTTAAGAGGTTCTCATATCCCCGGACCCAACTGATGTTGTTTGTCCACGAGCCGCCCTCCATGCTAAAGCCGGGCCGCTCGCGCTGGAGTGCCTCCAGGGCCTTGTCGGCGGCGCCCGGCTCCCAGGCGGTGACGTGTGCGAACAGCGCCCCCTGGTGGACCGGCCGGCAGGCGGGCAGCATGCCCTCCGTGACGCCCGCCTGCTCGACCAGTTCAAGGTACTCGGTGACGTTCGCGGCGACCACCCCCTCGTTGCCGTGGCGGTAGGCGGCCTGCCGGAAGGCGCTGGGAAACTCGTTCATCATGACGCCGCCATTCTCGCCGTCGCCGATCTGGGTGACGAGCGGCGGGCTCGACACGCCCGCCACCTCCCGGCGCTGCAGGGTCTGGGCCTCGTAGAACGGCTGCATCTGCCCGACGAGCTTGGTGTCCGACCCCTGCGTCTTAATGACCGCGACGATTGACACTTCCTCGCCGCACGAGTTCCTGGCCACCAGCCGGTGGGGCAGGTGCCGCTCGCGCAACCCGTGGCCGTCGAGGTCCTCGGCGGAATGCTCCTGCACGAGGAGCCAGCGGTAACCGCATTCTTTCAGGGCCTTGACGTATTCGAACGCGACGTCGGGGTGGTTGGGCAG
>JAFAHT010000523.1 GCA_019237095.1 Planctomycetaceae bacterium | reverse complement strand
GTGATGGCTGCTCTGCGCAAGGCGGCGATCGGCTTGATGCGGACCATGGGGGTGACCAACATCGCGGAGGCACTTCGCCGTAACGCTTCTCAAGTCGGCGTTCTCTTCACCAGACTGGGTATCTTCAAACAGTAATTGACCCTGGGCCGCGCGTGGGCACGGCCGGGGCGCGGATGATTTTCCTCTCTCGATCACCAGCTCACGAGTGGGAGGGAACGTTCTTCCTCTCACTCGCGTTGATCGACGCGCGCCGCTTCATGGGAACGCCGGGGCCGAAGGTCGTGAGGTGATCCTGGCCGGCGTTCTGCACGATCACGGGATCCTCGTTGACGTACCCAGGCGTACCCATCTCGGTGATGTCCAGGCCGGCGATCTCGTCCTTGGCGGTCACCCGGTTGCCCCAGACCACATCGACGATCTTGAAGAAAATGAACGCAGCAGAGAAGACGAAGACGAGATTCGTCAGCACGCCGATCGCCTCGGCCAGGAGTTGCTGGAACCCACCGCCATAGAAAAGGCCAAGCGGAGTCTTGTCGGCGACGCCATTCCAGCCAGCACCATACTTGCCATCGGCGAAGAGGCCAATGGCCAGGCAGCCGAAGGCGCCGCAGGTACCATGGACGCTGACGGCACCGACGGGGTCGTCGACCTTGAGCACCCTCTCGACGATGAGTACACTCCAGCACACAAGAACCCCCGCAACGGTCCCGATGATCACCGCGCCGGTCGGGCTGACGAAGGCGCAGGGAGCCGTGATCGCGACCAGGCCAGCGAGCAGTCCGTTGCAACCCATCGTCGGATCAGGCTTACCAAATACCGCCCACATGTAGAGAATCGAGGAGCAGCAGCCTGCGGCCGACGACAGCATCGTACAGGTCGCCACGCTCGCCAGGCGCCCGTCGGTGCCGGCCAAGGTGCTGCCGGCGTTGAAGCCGAACCAGCCGAAGGCCAGGATGAGCGTACCGACCACAACAAAGGGGATGTTGTGGCCGGGGATGGCATTGGCGGACCCGTCCTTGTTGTACTTGCCGATGCGGGGACCGAGAACGATGGCCCCGGCCAGCGCCGTGACTCCGCCCGTCATGTGCACGACACTGGAACCGGCGAAATCCATGTGGCCGTTGCCCAGGCCGAAGTTCACGCCAAGCTGAGACAGCCAGCCGCCGCCCCAGGTCCAGCAGGCAAAAACCGGGTAGAGAAACATCGAGATGAACAGGCCATACATCATGAACGCCGAGAACCTCCAACGCTCGGCCATGGCGCCCGTGGGAATCGTCGCGGCCGTATCCATGAAGACCATCTGGAACAGGAACATGCCCAGGACGGACATGTCGATCGCATCTCCTGACAGGAAGAAGCCCTTGTAGCCAAGAATCTTGAAGGGCTTGCCGAAGAGCGTGAATTCCACCATGTTGTGTAGGATATCGGGCCCGTTATACTGCGCCAGAGCACCGACACCGCCCATCTGGAATGCATACCCGCACGCCCAAAACCCGAGGACGCCGACCCCGTAGACCACGAAATTCATCGCCATGGTGTGTGCGGCGTTCTTGGCACGGCAAAGCCCGGTCTCGAGCAGGGCGAATCCTGTCTGCATGTACATGACCAGAAAGCCACCCACCATCAGCCAGACGATGTTCAGGCTGATCTTCAGAAGCGCGGTGTCCCGGATGATCGTCTCCTGGGTGACCTTGTCCTTGTCCTTGGTCAGCGCGCCGGTGGTCACGGCCCCGGGATAGTTTCCCGTTGCGTCGGGCCCGGTTGCCGGTTTCGTCGGGTCAGGTGCGGCCGCGGCGGCGGGAGCCGCGGCATCCTCGGCGTGAACGAGGCTCGAGGTAGCCCAGCTCGCCAGGGTCAGGCTCGCAAAAGCTGTAAAAAATCCCAGCATTCGTCGATAGCGGTGCAGCATGGTTGTCGAATTCTCCTCGGGCTTATCGACCGAATGTGCAAGCAGGTCTCGATCAGGACCAAGTGGCGAGCACAATGCCGGGATCGCCTCCTGGCGCGAAAATGCCTGGAGAGGAAAGGGGCATATTCGGTGAGGGTTTAATGAATTCCCCCTCGTATTAGCAAAAGCTGTGCCGGTTCGCCTCAGAGTCGGCGACCGAGTTGAGTGATCGTTCACAACATTCTGGGATAATTTCACTTACGTCTTGCTACCGGCTTCTGGCTTGAAGCCCCAGATCAGCCAAGGCAGAGCTTGTCCACGTTCGCTGTGCCTTGATAGGTGGCATGCCTGGGCGCGATCTGAGCGATGGTCGCACCCCTGCGCATGGCACGCTCACAAGCCAGGCAGCAAAGTATTCAGCGATTCCCAATGTGTCATTGATGGATCATCAGCCGACTGACGATCGAGGTTGGCACAGGACTTGCGAGGATAAGCGGAGCCATTCGAGAAGCAACTGTTTTCCTGCCAGGCGTTTCGGCTCCCCGACGTGGGACGAATAGACGCTTTCACTGGAAATTCATCTTGCACAAGAGAACGAAAGCCACCACGGCGATTGCCTCAAAGATTGGCGAAATTGCTAATTTGCTACGCAATCGTATGAATCATGATAGCTGCAAGATCGAATCTCATCCCGTCCAACTTTTCACGCAGTGCTGCACCACGACCGAGATACGTCGGGCTGTAAGACCGAGCAAGCCGATTGCCTGATGTTCTGCGATTGGAATCACATGCACCTTGGCATTGCAGTCTCTTCACGTCGCGAGTGGTCGTTGCTAGAATTTTGATGGGTTTCCTTTACCTGGCGGTCTTGGTTCCGGTCCTCAACCGATTCTCTGCCCAGGCTCGACGGGAGTGAATCTGGGCAATGCCCCTTGGGAGCAATCCTCGATCATGAAGCTGATCATAGCCATTATCCATCCGGACAAGTTGGAAGCTGTGCAGAAGGCGCTTGTCTCCGTTGACGTGTTCCGGCTCACGGTCCTGGAGGTTCGGGGATTCGGCCGGCAATTGGGCTTCACGGAAGTCTATCGTGGGACCGAGTTCCAGGTGAACTTGCTCAAGAAGCTGCAACTGGAGATCGGGGTCAACGACGACTTCGTCGAGCCCACCGTCGAGGCGATCATCAAGGCTGGCAGAACCGAGCCCGATGGCGAGATCGGCGATGGCAAGATCTTTATTTTGCCACTGGAGGAATGTGTGCGCATTCGCACCGGAGAGCGAGGGATGTCGGCCATCTGAGCTGGGCTACCGCCATGGGCGGGCCCGGAAGTCCGTGACGGCACGAGACGAAGAAGGCCCGTTCGACGAGTCACCCGAATTGGGCTCCTGGTCGAACGGGCTCTAGTGCCCCGTCAACGTGATATTGATAGGTTACCCTGACATCTGTCCCACGTAGGCGCCCATCGTGCGCCGCTCGTTTTTCCGCCAGAAGCAACTTGTCAAAACTCGTGTGACAGCCGTTATATACACGTGAACATGATAAGTTGCCATGCAAGACCAACTCACCCTTTTTCGCTAGGCGAGGCACTGGTTGTAGTGGTATATTTCTGGACGTGAACGTATAGAATGGAATGGAACAACCTTCGCATCACATTCTTCTTGAAATCAGAAAGGCGGTTGTATGCAAAGTGGGCCTTCCAGATTACCTCGGCAATCGCTTGAGGAGAAAGCCGTTGCCTTGTTAAGCCAAGATGTTGACCGCCTCTCAAGAGCGACTCAATGTTGTATCCCAGCCGGCGACCTGTCTCAAGCCAGGGAAAATCTTGCTGTCCTGGGGTCACGGCTCCACGAAGTCGAGGGGCTTCTCCGCGAAATAGACCAGTCAGATTCCCAACCGTGTTATCCCACAGAGGAACATGCTGCACCCCCTGCATCTCAACAACGAAGCGATCGAGTTTGCCAAGCGCCTTGTCCCGCATGCGGGCAAGTGTATCCGCTGCGCCTTTACCGAGTAGGCTGGCGGTATCGGTGGCTATGTTACCGCTGCCGACAAACCCAGTTCCCGGCGTCGGTCCCACTATCTCCCCGGGACGTAGAAGACTAGTGCCCCGTCAACGTGATATTGATAGGTTACCCTGACATCTGTCCCACGTAGGCGCCCACCGTGCGCCGCTCGTTTTCCGCCAGAAGCGATTTGTCAAAACTCGTGTCTCACCCTTTTTCGCTAGACGAGGCACTAGCGTGCTGTGAGATCGCGTGTCAGAAGAGGATGATCACGTCGAACGCGAGGGTCAACTGTGACTTTCGCGTGTCGTTGGCGTATGCCGGGTGGAACTGCGACCAGTCGTAGCGAGCCTCGGGCCGGATCCAGAGCCATGGGTAAGGCTTGATCTGCGCACCGATTGTCTGCTCGTAGTAAGTGTCGCCCACCAGCTTGCCGGTGCGGGCACCGTTGGTATCCCAGAACACTTCCGACCGCCAGACCCCCATCAGCTTGTCATTGAAATTATAGAGGAACCAGTTGCCGAAGCTGTACCAGGTATCATACTTGGGCGTGCCGTTCTGGGGTACGCCGTTGACGATCGGGGCTCCGAGGCCGGGAATCGCGCGCTCCATGCCCTGGTCGGTTTCGATGACCTCGGTCAGCTTTTCATTCCACTTGTGAGTCAAGACCCAGGTGAAGAGGGTGCGATCGTTGCGAGCATAGCCCGGATTTCTCAAGCCCGCGATCGAGGGGACGTTCACGTATCCGGTCGGGTAGATTGGCTGATTCGCGGGCAGTTGGCTGGGGAACTGGTTCGGGCCCCAGACACAGGTGAACGCCAAGCTCGTTTTCTCGTCCTTTGAGGTCCAGGAAAAGCCGCCGATGTAGCCCCATTTGTACCGCTCGTCGATGAACCGGTCCCAGCCATTGATCGTGCCGTTGTAGAGATTGAACTTGTCCGTGACGTGCCAGGTGGTCACGACGCCCATGTGAGTGAACGGCTGACCGTAGTTGAACATGTAAGGAACCGAGAGCAGCGGACGTCCGATCGCCGGCACCACTTCATAGCCGGCCAGGGTGTACCACCGGCCTGCCTTGACGTCAAACCCTCCGTTGGTCAGGATCGGCAAGTGCGCCTCGAGGTAGAACTGGGCCATGTCGTAGCCGGTGAAATCGCCGGGCGTGAATACGCGGTTCAGGAACCCTTGCATGTAGTTGAACTGCCAGTCGTTGCCGAACAGGTTGTCTATGCGGGCGCCCCAGTTGAAGGTATCGTTTTGCTTCAGGGGCTTTTCGAAGACGAGGTAGTACTGGTTCCCCATCCACTGGTCAGGCTTGAAGTCGGGATTGACGCCGAAGTTAATGCCGCTGTGGTAACCGTCGCCGTTCCCGGTGAAGCTGTTCTGAATCCAGCCGAAGATCCGCCAGCCGGCATCTTCGGGCACATCGAACGCTTTCATCAGCAGTCCGCGGGCGTCTTTCTTCTCCTCCTCGGCCTTGGTCTCCTCGGCGGCAGCGGCCTTGGTCTCCTCGGCGGCAGCGGCCGACTCGGTGGGCTCACCACCGCCGAAGCCGCGCTCGGAGGCAGGCAGGCTGAGGTCGCTCGCATTGGAGCCGGGCTGTCCCGGTTCGATCGCGGTCGGAGGGACAGCGCCCGGCGGTTGAGCGGTGGGCGCAGGGGGTTGTGCAGCCGCGTCTGCCGCGCCGGACTGGACCCGGCGGACCGCACCCGGGGCCGCCGCGATTACCGCATCCGGCCGAGCCGTTCGGAGGCTGGCTTCGGTCCGAGGTCCACCGTAGTACTTGGTCCATGCCCCGCTTGACGCAGGCTTCGCCGGGGTGTCAGAGGCGGCGTTCGACCCGACCGTCGGACTGACCTGCGCATGGGCGGGGCCCGTGAATATCATCAGCAAGAGGGCGATCAGCGCTCCCTTGAATAAACCATCCGCGTGCGGAATCCTCATCCTGGGATCCTCCACAGACTTCCTTGCTCAGCACGGAAATCTTGAGAAAATATCGTTCAAACTGGTTATCTCTCAGCCAGCTCTCGTCCCTGTAAGCGGCCAGCGCCCCAGGGCCGTCTTCCCGATCAGAGCACTTATGAAACACGTCAGCCCGACGAGTGAGCAGAGCCCTCCCATCTCTCAGATCATCCTTGTCTGCACGTATTCCGCGTGACCGGCCGCGCAGATCTTTTGCCAGCCGTGTCCTACTTTGACTCTCACCGGGATCGCCGAGGGAGAGGAATCCAGGACGCACCGTCTCCACACCTGAAATCGGTCTCATGCAACTTGCAATTTAGCGGATTTCGGGAGAAGGAGAGAAACTACGGGGTTTTCGCCCCTGACGTGAGTGACGGTCAGTGCGATCGTACTTTCCAGCTCGGAGCAAGCTGCGCACGAGAAAGGACTGAACCGGTGTCGTTGACTGCTCGCGAGGGCGCCGTTTCTGCTACCGGAGGCGAGATCGAATCGTTCGTGGGCACCGCCCCCAGGAGATTCATCGAACAAAAACTTGGCCGCAAACCGAGGCTGTTGTCCTCCCGCTCGCTCGCTTCCGGTGAACCGAAATCTGGCTCCTGCTTGACTTGACTGCCTCGCAACGATGCAGGAC